>JAPLSK010000126.1 GCA_026398675.1 bacterium
GGTCGGCCCCTACGAGGATCTCGCGCGGTTTGTCGTATTCAATACCCCTGCGACTCGAGGTAGGTTATCAACTCCAGCGCCACCTCGTGGTCCGGGGTGTAGGGCCGGGTATCGTAGAAGCGACGGAGAAGGTCCAGCGCCTCGGCGGGCCGGTTCAACCGCTCGGCGTAGAGCCCGCCCAGCCAGAAGAGGAAGTAGGGGTCGTCGGGCGCCACCTTCAGGCCCCGCTCGACGATGGCCGCCGCGCCCGCGTAATCCCCCCGCGCCAGGCTCACCTTCATCAGGTTCCGGTACACCTCGGGATTGCCGGGGTTGAGCTCCATCGAGCGCCGCAGGTAGGTCTCCGCCGTGTCCAGGGCCGACTTGTCGCCCATCTCCACCCGCTCCAGGAAAAGCGCGCCGAGGTTCAAGAGCGCCCAGCTGTCGTTGGGGTAAACCGAGAGCGCTTGCTCGAAATTCCGCTGCGCCTCCGTGCGCATCCCCAGCTTCAGGTGCGCCAGCCCCAGGTTGGTGTAGGTGAGATAAATCTTCGGGTTGGCCCGAATCGCCCGCTCGTACTCGTCCACGGCGAGTGAGTACACCCCCTGGTCGTAGTAGATGGTGCCCAGGTTGTTGTGCAGCACGGCGTCGTTGCCGACCAGCTCCACGCCGAACAGACTCAAGGGGAGGTTGGTCACCAGGAGCCCGGGGACGACCAGGGCCAGGGCTTTCAGGCGCGTCTTGCCGCCCTCCTTCAGTCGGCGGACCAGCTCGACCGCGGCCCACACGGCGGGCGGCAACAGCAGCGGGACCACCGGCAGCCTGTACCGGGCGGTGACGAAGAAGGCGACGATGGTCAGGGAGTAGACCAGGACGAAGAGCCAGACGGCCCCCATCCGCCGTCGCCGCTCGCGGTCCCAGACCAGGGCCGCCAAACCCAGCACGACCAGCACCCCGAAGAAGTAGGACGGCGACTCCCAGCCCAGGATGATGTGGATGTTGGCCACCTGCATGATCTCGTGGCGGTGGACGAAGAGGAGCGCCTTGGTCGCCAGGAGGCCGAGCCAGCGCCCGAAGTCCTTGCCGATGTACTCGCCGGCCTTGGCCGCCCACCAGTCCGACACCTCGCCGTAGGTCATGGGGCGGACCTCGAGGCCGCTCACGTACTGTCGGCCGCCCGGGTCGCTCTTGACGTCCACCATGGGCGGGTTGACGTACTCCCCGGTGGCCAGCTCGTTGTTGCCGATGTAGAGGTTGATGCCGCCGTTGGCGGTTACGGGGACGAACTCGCCGCCGGCGACCGCGTTGTGGATGGTGGCCGGGACCACGAAGGCCAGCACCCCGGCGGTCACGAGGAGCACACGCCGCAGCCCGGGCTTCCAATTATCCTTGAGGCGCGCTCGGAGGCGGTTCCAGAAGCCCCTCGCTCCGGGCTCGACTTTTTTCCACAGGGCGAGAAAGGCCCACACCGCCAGCACCGGGGCGAAGACGAGGATATTGGCCCGTCCCAGGGCGTAGAGCCCCAGGCTCATCCCCGCCCCCAGCCAGTGGTACCACCGGTCCCCATCCTGCCCCCGGATGACGAGGTAGAGCGCCAGGGTGGCGAAGAAGACCAACAGGACGCTCATCAGCATCGCGGTGTCGTAGAGGAAGAGGGCGGGGTAGAGCGCCGCGGCCAGCCCGGCGATGAAGCCGATCTTCGGTCCGTACAGTCGTCGGCCTATGGCGGCCGTCAAAAGCACCGTCCCCACGCCGACCAGGATTCCCGCCAGGTGCGCCAGGAGCAGCAAGTGGCCGAAGAGGAGGTACACCCCGGTGAGGAAGTAGGCGTAGAGCGGCCCCATGTAGAACGAGCCCTCGAGGTACTTCGCCGCCTCCCCGTGCGGGCCGGCGTAATCCGGGTTCGTCCACGAGTCCGCCAGCGTCCAGGCCCAGTCGTCGTAGACCTCGGAGTCCATCACCGGGTGGGTGAAGGCCGGGCTCTCGGTGAGCTGGGAGAGGATGATGAGCCGGGGCGCCAGCGCCGCGACCACCAAAACCAGCACGAGCCACCGGCTCCGCCAGAAGGGACGGTCCGTCGGTTCACTCTTCACGGGGGCGGTTTTTTGCTTCGTCATCTCACCGGTACCGCGGAGGGGGTTTAGGAGGGAGGGGGAGATTTTTCATCCGACCCGGTGTCCACCAGGCGGCGACGCATCCTCAAGTGCAGCACCCGGGCCGTGAGCACCGTCAGGCCGTAGACCGCCAGGCCCACGAGCACGGCCAGGACGACCATCCCCACCGAGTAGGGCCAGGCCGCCTCGCCGAAGAGCTGCACCATGCGGCGCGCCGCCCCCTCCAACCCGATCTGGGAGAAGGAGAGCGAGGTCGTCACCTGCACCCCGGTTATCCAGCTCCCGATCTTGTACTCCAGCCAGAAGAAGAAGGGGAGGGTGAAGGGGTTGCCGAGTTGGGTGCCGAGAATGGCGGCCAGACGGTTCGAGGGGGTTATCGAGGCCAGGAGCACCGCCAGCACGGCGTGGAGGCCGATCAGAGGCGTGAGGGATATCGCGGCCCCGAGGGCCAGCCCCAGCGCCACCTCCTTGGGGTCCTTATGCCCGACGAGCCAGGAGGTGAAACGGTGCCAGATGCTTTTCAGCCACGCCACGGGCACGGGGAACCGTCCGGGTCGGGGGGAACGGGGTGATTTTAGCTGATGCCGGGCGCGGGCGCCACCCCCAAAAGGCTGGCCTCGGTCACCGCGTCGTGCTACGCTTGCCACGGTCGCGTCTTCGGGCTATCATTACACCGTCTTAATGTAACCCCCCCGGGGCCGCCATGAGCGAGTCCAGCGTCGCCGGCGCCTTCCGCGAGGTTCTGCGCCTCGCCCGGACCAACCGGAACCTGGTCGCCCTGTTCCGTGAGGTTCTCTCGCGGCTGGTGCGAATCTGCGCCTGCCGCCACCCCCGGGTGGTGCTCTACCCCGACCAGTGCCCGCTCCCCCCCGCCGACTCCGGCGACGCCTCCCAGTACGCCGTCACCCTCCCCGAGTTCCCCGAGGAGATGAAGAGCCGGGAGCCGCTCTTCTCGCTGCCGCTATACAGCCGGGGGCTGCTCTACGGCCGCCTGGACATCTTCGAGCTGGAGCGCGGGATTCTCGGCGAGAGCGACCTGGTGGCCGCCGAGGATTTCGCCGAGCTACTGGTGCGACTCTTGCGCGACGAGCTGGCCCAGCTCGACCCGGTGACCCGACTCTACAACCGCGCCTTCTTCGACGAGCAGCTCCGCACGCTCTTCGACGTCGCGGTCAAGGCGAAGACGTCCCTGGCCATGGCCCTGGCCGACCTGGACTACTTCAAGCGGGTCAACGAC
>JAPLSK010000127.1 GCA_026398675.1 bacterium
GGGCAGTTGAAGCTGGAATAAGGGGGCGTTTTGGACAAGTACGTGATTCGCGGCGGGAAGCGGCTGGCGGGCGAGATTCCGGTCTCCGGCTCCAAGAACGCCTCCCTGCCCATGTACCCCGCGGCCATCCTGGCCGCCGAGGGGAAGGTCGTCCTCTCCAACGTCCCCCGCCTGGACGACGTCTTCTCCATGCTCGAGGTGCTGGACGTCCTCGGGTTGCGGTCGGAGTGGACGGGGGAGCATTCAGTTTCTTTGGACGCCACGGGCGCGTTATCGGCGCTGGCGCCCTACGAGCTGGTGCGCAAGATGCGGGCCAGCGTGAACGTGCTGGGACCGCTGCTGGCGCGGCTCGGCGAGGCGCGGGTCTCGCTGCCCGGGGGGTGCGCCATCGGCACCCGGCCGGTGGACCTGCACCTGAAGGGTCTGGCGGCGCTGGGCGCGGAGCTCACCATCGAAAACGGCTACATCGTCGGGAAGGCGAAAAAGCTCGCGGGCTGCCGGATAAACCTTTCCGGGAGCCACGGCCCGTCGCGGGGCGCCACGGCCAACGTGCTCATGGCGGCGGTGCTGGCGCGGGGGACGACGGTCATCGAGGGCGCCGCCCGGGAGCCGGAAACCGCCGACCTCTGCAATCTCCTCGTCGCCATGGGGGCGAAAATCTCCGGCGTCGGCACCCCCACCCTGGAAATCGAAGGCGTGGACGCGCTCCACGGCTGCGAGTTCGCCGTGATGGGCGACATCATCGAGGCGGGGACGTACATGGTCGCGGCGGGGATAACGCGCTCGCGCGTCACGCTCACCGGCTGCCCGCTGGAATCCATGGCCCCCGTGGCGGAGAAGCTGGCGGAGGCGGGGGTGGTATGCTCCGGTGTCGGCGGCCGGGTGGTCGTTGACGGGCGCGGCGGCAAGCGGCCCGTCGAAATCCGCACCGGCCCCTGGCCCGAGTTCCCCACCGACATGCAGGCCCAGATGATGGCCCTGGCCACCCTCTCGCCGGGCATCAGCGTCTTCACCGAAACGATTTACCCCGACCGCTTCATGCACGTGCCGGAGCTGGTACGCCTCGGGGCGACCATCAGCCGGGAGGGCGCCACGGCGGTGGTCCACGGCATGACCGCCCTGGCCGGGGCGCACGTGATGGCGACGGACCTGCGGGCGTCGGCGGCGCTGGTCCTGGCCGGACTGGCCGCCGGGGGCGAGACCCACGTCCACCGCGTCTATCACCTGGACCGGGGCTACGAGGGGATGGAGAAGAAGCTCGCCGCCCTGGGCGCCGACGTCCGCCGCATGCCCGACGAGGACGCCTGAACCCGGCCGGTCCTGCGACGTAGTCAAGGGGTCCAAGCCCCCTTGTCTTACCCGAACCCCGCGCGGGAGCCCCATGTTCTTCAACTCCATCACCTTCGCGATCTTCCTCCCCATCGTCTTCGCCCTCTACTGGTCGCTCAACCGGGCCCCCTTAAGGCTGCAGAACCTCCTCGTCGTCGTCGCCAGCTACGTCTTCTACGGCTGGTGGGACTGGCGCTTTCTGGGGCTCATCTTCATCAGCTCCCTGACCGACTTCCTGGTGGGCCGGGGCCTTTCGCGGACGGACGACCCCCGGGGGCGCCGGACCCTGCTCGTGGTCAGCCTCATCGTGAACTTCGCCCTCCTGGGCTTCTTCAAGTACTTCAACTTCTTCGCCGACTCCTTCGCCGCCCTTCTGACCCTCATGGGCCTGCGGGTCAACCCGTCGTCGCTGGCCGTGATTCTCCCCGTGGGAATCAGCTTCTACACCTTCCAGACGCTCTCCTACACCGTGGACGTCTACCGGCGGAAGGTGGAGCCGACGCGGGACCCCATCGCCTTCTTCGCCTTCGTGAGCTTCTTCCCGCAGTTGGTGGCCGGTCCCATCGAGCGGGCGCGCAACCTGTTGCCCCAGTTCACCCGACGAAGGGAGTTCAACCTCGAACGGGCCAAGGATGGGATGCGGCAGATTCTCGGCGGTCTCTTCAAGAAAATCTGCATCGCCGACTTCGTCGCCCGCTACGTGGACACCATCTTCAGCACCTACGCCCGCCAGGACGGTCTGATCCTCTTCGGCGGCGTCTTTTTGTTCGCCGTCCAAATCTACTGCGACTTCGCCGGTTACTCGGACATCGCCATAGGCACGGCGCGCCTCTTCGGCTTCGACCTGATGCGCAACTTCGCCTACCCCTACTTCTCCCGGGACATCGCCGAGTTCTGGCGGCGGTGGCATATCTCCCTGTCGAGCTGGTTCCGCGACTACGTGTACTACCCCCTGGGCGGGCCCTTCGGCTCCAAGGCCAGGCAGGTCTTCGGCATCGTCTTCACCTTCACCCTGAGCGGGCTGTGGCACGGGGCCAACTGGACCTTCGTCTGCTGGGGTTTTCTGAACGGCTGCTACTACATCCCGCTGCTCCTACGGAAAACGCCGCCGCATCACAAGGGCGTCGTGGCCAAGAAGAGCCGGCTCCCCTCGCTCAAGGAATTTTTTCAGATGCTGGGCACCTTCGGCCTGGTGCTCCTGGGGTGGGTCTTCTTCCGCTCCGATACCCTGGCCGACGCCCTGGCCTACCTGGGGCGGATGTTCAGCGTGCCGTATATGTCCGGGGTGTGGCACGGGTCGCTCCTCCAGCCCGTGGCGGTGTCGGCGGCCTTCTTCGTCGCCGAGTGGCTCCAGCGTCGGCGGGCGCACGTGATGGACCTCGGGCGCGCGCCGCGGACGCTGCGGTGGGCGACCTACTATGCCCTGTTCCTGGTCGCGGCGCTCTTCGGCACCTTCGGGGGCCGGGAGTTCATCTACTTCCGATTTTAACGCATGCGGACTTTCCTGAAGCTGACGTTCATCTTCCTCCTGCCGGTGGCGGCGCTCATCGTGCTGCAGTACCTGGTGGACCCCTTCAACATCTACCCGCCCCAGCTCCTGCCGCCCATCGAGCTGCCCTCGCGGGAGGAGAAGGTCCGGGGCTACCTCGCCACCGACCGCGGCTTCGACGCCTTCATCATGGGCTCGAGCCGGGTGATGCGCCTGGACGCGGAGTACGTGGGGAGTCACGGGTACCGGTGCTACAACTTCGGCGTGGCCAACTGCCGGGCGGAGGACCTCTACGCCCTCGTGGCGATGATTCTGGATAAAAGCCCGCGGCCGCCGCGTCTGATCATCCTCGGCCTGGACGCCGAGCTCTTCCACCCGTACCTGGAGACCCGGAGCGAGCTTTTGAACCTCCCCGAGCTGGCCCGGTACCTCCAGCCGTGGATGGTCATCCCCCCCTCCGGCGACGAGCCGATACTCAGGAAGATGTCCAACTCGCTACAGATGAGCTTCGTCTCGATTTGGCGGTGGATCACCGGGCAGGGTCCGGACCGCCGGAACCGCGTCCTCCCCGAGAACGGGAACTTCGCCTCCACCCCCCTCCCGCCGTGCAACGCCGCGGGGGTGAACATGGGGGTCAACCTCAGCTACGAGGATACCTTCAACACCTACGACCGGCTGAGCGAGACGCGCCGCGCCACCTTCGAGGCCTTCCTGGCGCTCGCCGTCGGACACGGCGTCGAGGTCCGCGCCTTCATCACCTGCCTTCACCCGCAGATGACCGAATACCTCTCCCTGAACACCCCGTACGAAGCGCGGATGAAGGATCTGAGGTCGTACCTCGACGGCCTGAATTACCCGGGCTTCACCTGGCGGGATTTTTCCAGGCCGGAGAATTTTGGGGGCCTGGAGTCGGATTTCCTCGACCCGGCGCACGTGGGGTCGGCGAACGCGGCGGAGATAGTGGACCGGTTGCTGGGGGAGCCGTAGCGCGGGTTTTCCCCGTGGGGGGGTCTGCGAGGCGCGGGCCGGGGTGAGGGCTGCCGCATGTCCCCTCTCCCTTC
>JAPLSK010000128.1 GCA_026398675.1 bacterium
GAGATAGGGGTCGGAGTGCTCGCGACCCTCGAAGAAAGCCAGCACGCCCAGAGCGGCACGGCGTCCACCCGCCACCGCCTCGACGACGGTGGCCGGGCCGCTCACGCAATCCCCGGCGGCAAAGACCTTGTCGCAGGCGAGGCAGTTCTTCGGGTTCACCTCCACGTCGCCCCAGCGGTTCACCGGCACCCCCTCGGGGGCGACGGTCTTCTGGCCGATGGCGGTGATGACGGTGTCGGCCTCGACCTCGTACTCGGAACCCTCAATGGGGATCGGTCGGCGGCGGCCCGAGGCGTCCGGCTCGCCCAGCTTCATGCGGATGCAGCGCATCACGTAGCGGCCGTTCTCACCCCGCCGCAGGCTCACCGGGGCGGTGAGGAACTCGAAATTAACCCCCTCCTCCCGGGCCTCGTCTATCTCGATCTGCTCGGCGGGCATCTCCTTCTCCGTGCGCCGGTAGAAGCAGTGCACGGCGTCGCCGCCCAGTCGCAAGGCGGTGCGGACACAGTCCATGGCGGTGTTGCCGCCGCCGACGACGATGGTCTCGCCGGGATTCCCGCCGGTCCATCCGGCAAGGGCGGTCTCGGCCAGCCAATCTATCCCGCCCTCGGCCAGCTCCTCGCCCTCGGCCCCCATGACGCTCGGCCTCCAGCTCCCCACGGCGATGACGACGGCGTCGTAACCCCCCTTGAGCTCGTCCAGGGTGACGTCCTTCCCCAACTCGGTGTTACATCTGAGTGTGATGCCGCCCATCTTGTCAAAGTGTGCCAGCTCGGTGTCCAGGATCGCTTTCGGAAGGCGGTATTCGGGGATGCCGTAGCGGAGCATTCCGCCGGGCTCGGGCATCCGCTCGTAGATGTCGGAGGCGACGCCCTCCAGGCGCAGGTAGTACGCCGCGGCGTACCCCGCGGGCCCGGCGCCCACCACGGCCACCTTCTTGTCACCCAACGGCGGCAGGTCTTCCATGTACGTCTCGTAGTGCATGTCGGCGGCCAGGCGCTTGAAGTCGTTGATGGCGACGGGGCGGTCCTTGACGTTGCGGCGGCAGTCCTTCTCGCAGAAACGGGGGCAGACCCGACCGATGGACATGGGGAGCGGGATGCGCCGTTTGATTATTTTCAAGCCGGTGAGGAGGTCACCCTCGCGTCCGGCGCGGACGTACTCCTCCACCTTGGCGTGGGCCGGGCAGGCGATGGTGCACGGCGCCTCGCAGTCGCCGATGTGCTCGGAGAGCAGGAGGTTGAGGGCCGTCTTGCGCAGGTCGCGCACCTCGGCGGAACCGGCGTCTATGCGCATCCCGTCCGTCGCTTTGGCCGTGCAGCTCGGCAGGAATCGGCCCGAGCCGAGATCGCGCACCACGCAGACGAAACAGGAGGTGTTGGGCTCGATCTTCTCGTGGTAGCACAGGGTCGGGATCTCGATCCCGTTTTCCCGGGCGGCCTCGAGAATCGTCATCCCCCGGCGGACGGTGAGCTCGCGGCCGTCCATGGTAAGGCGAATCTCACCCATCACCCTCTCCTCTCTTCACCCGCGCGATGGCGTCAACGGGGCAGAGCTCGATACAGGTGTTGCACCGGGTACAGAGTTCGTTGTGGATCACGTAATCGGTGCTCACCGCGCCCACGGGGCATTTCTTGATGCAGACGCCGCACTCGATGCAGGTCTCGGGGTCCAGCTTGACGTCAACCAGGGCGCTGCACTCCAGGGCAGAGCACTGGCGGTCCACCACGTGTACGAGGTACTCGTCCTTGAAGAAGCGCAGGGTGGAGAGCACCGGGTTGGGCGCGGTCTGCCCCAGTCCGCAGAGGGAGCCCGCGATCACCTTGGGCCCCAGTTCTTCGAGGAGGTCAATGTCGGCCTCGGTGCCCCCGCCCCGGGTGATGCGGGTCAGGGCTTCCAGCATCCGGGTGTTGCCGACGCGGCAGAACGTGCACTTGCCGCAGCTCTCGCGCGCGGTGAAGTCGAGGAAGTAGCGGGCGGTCTCCACCATGCAGCGGTTGGCCCCGATTACGATCAATCCGCCGGAGCCCATGATCGCGCCCAGGTCGCGCAGGGAATCGTAGTCCACCGGGACGTCGAAGTGCTCCGCCGGGATGCAGCCGCCGCTCGGTCCGCCGATCTGGACCGCCTTGACGAACCCCGGCTCGGCGCCCCCGATGTCGAAGACGATCTCCCCGATGGTGATCCCCATCGGCACCTCCACCAGCCCCGGGTAGGCCAGGTCGCCGGCGAGAGCGAAAAGTTTGGTGCCGGTGGAGCCCTCGGTGCCGAGCAGGGCGTACCTCGCGCCGCCCTCGTTGATGATGAGCGGGATGTTGGCGAAGGTCTCCACGTTGTTGATCGCCGTCGGGTAACCCTTGAATCCGACATCGGTTGGGTATGGCGGTCGGAAGTGGGGTGTGCCGCGCCGGCCCTCGAGAGAGTGGATCATCGCCGTTTCCTCGCCGCAGACGAAGGCACCGGCGCCCTCCTTGATCCGAACCTCCACCGTCCGACCGCCCAGGCGGTTCAGCCCGGCCCCGACCATCTGCTCGATGGCTATTCCAAAGTTCTTCAACGCCAGGGGGTACTCGGCCCGGCAGTAGATGAACAGGCTCGTGGCCCCGGTGGCATAGGCGCCGATGAGCATCCCCTCCAGCACCTGGTGGGGCACCGACTCCAGGAGCATGCGGTCCATGAAGGCGCCGGGGTCACCCTCATCGGCGTTGCAGATAATGACCTTCTCGGTCGAGTCCTTACCGGCGAGAAAGCTCCACTTGAGTCCGGTGGGGAATCCGGCGCCGCCGCGGCCGCGCAGCTTCGAGGTCTTGACCTCCTCCACGATCGCCGCGGGTTCCATTTTCAGCGCCTTAGAAAGGGCGGCGTAGCCCCCATGCTCCCGGTATTCCTCCAGGGAGGTGGGGACGATCCGTCCGGCCAGCCGGGTGACGCGGAACTCCTGTCGTTTGTGGCGGGGGGTGTCCTCGTTCAGACGCGAGAAATCCTCCAGGTTGAGTATCTTTTCAAGAAAGCCCTCCTCGGGCTTCACGTTGGCGTAGCGGACAACGCCGGAATCGGTCTCCACCTCCACCAGGGGCTCGGCGTAGCAGTGCCCGATACAGCCCACCTCGACCACGGGGATGTCCCCGATCCTCTCCCTGAAGAAGGCCAGGACCTCCCGGGCTCCGGAGGCGACGCCGCAACTGGCGGTGCCGACCTTGATCCGCTTAATCATCGGTCGTCTCTTCTTTCCTGTAACGCTTGAGGATCCGGATCGCGCTCTTGCGGTCGAGGTTGCCGTAGGCGGTGCCGTTAATGCTCATCACCGGGGCGAGGCTGCAACAACCAAGACAGGCCACGGTCTCCAGGGAGAAGAGGCCCTCGGCATCGGTCTCGCCCGAGGCGATCCCCAGTTCTTCGGTTACCCAGCCCAGCACCAGGGTGGCGCCCTTGATATGGCAGGCCGTTCCATCGCAGAGGTAGACGACGTACGCTCCGGGCTTGACCCGTTTGAACTGGGCGTAGAAGCTGACGATCCCCTCCACCTCGATGGGCGGGACGAAGAAGTAGACCGCGATGCGGCGGATCGCCTCGTCGGAGATGAAGCCGCTCGTCCCCTGCTCGAGCTGGAGGGCCTGGATCAGGTAGCTCCGGTCGGAGTCCAGTGATTCCAGAGTCGCGTGTTCAAGCATCGTCACTCCATCAGGTTCCCGACGCCGCACGAAGGATTGAAAAAAACGGACTCGCCGCTATCAATGGTCATGCACAAGTCTGTGTCCACTCGACCGGACGGGGTGTAGGCGAGGGGGTTTGCCGGGAGCATAGCTCGCTTCGCTTCGTTTCGCCAGAGGCGTAGCTCGGTTTGCCAGGGGCATAGCTCGCTTCGCTTCGTTTCGCCGGAGGCGTAGCTCGGTTCGCCGGAGGCGTAGCTCGGTTCGCTCGGTTAAACCCCTTGCCTTTATTCGAACACCGAGGGGTGCCAGTTCTCCGCGTCGAGCCCCAGCTCCAGCACCCGCTCCATCACGATGCCCCCCTCGTTGCGGAAATACTCCCGCATCCCCTCGAACCTTTTATCGGTGAAGATGGGGAGCCGGCAGTGGGGGGTGACGTCGAAGGTCTCTTCGATGAGGTGGAAGTTGAGCTGGCGACCGAGGTTCAGCGCCGGGTTATTGGTGGCGGAGACCTTGGCCCGCAGCTCTTTGTAGCCCAGGATGCCGAAGGCGAACTCGATGAAGGAGATGACGAGCTGGCGGCCGATGCCTCGCCCGATCCGGTCCGGTGCCAGCTCCAGTCCGAAGCGGCAGCCCCCGTCCGACTCCTCGGTCCACACGAGGAGGCCCAGGGCCAGCCCGTTTTCGGCGTTGCAGACCACGGTGACGCTGCTCCACATGAGCTTGAGCTCATCGAGGTTCTGCTGGGCGTTCTCGGGGGAGCCCCAGTGGTGCCCGTCGGAACCGAGGTATACCGTGTCGGGCCAGGAGGAGAGCTTGAGGTCGTCTCCCAGTTCGAGCTCCCGGACGAAGATACCCGGGGCGGCGAAGAGGGCGCCGTTCATATCGTTCCTTTCGAGCCGGACGGCGTCAGCCGCCGCGGCTTCAACGGTGACCGAAAATGATGTCCAACTCGCGGGCCGCGACTTCCTCGCCGTCGCTGCCGTGGACGGTGTTGCTCTCCACGGTTTCGCCGTAGAGGGCGCGCAGGGTGCCGGGGGCGGCCTCGGCGGGGTCGGTGTCGCCCATGATCTCCCGGACGCGGCGCACCGCGTCGGGGCCCTCGAAAATCACCGCCACCACGGGACCCGAGGACATGTAGCCCACCAGCGATTCGAAGTACGGCTCGTCCCGGTGGATCCGGTAGAGCTCCCGGGCCCGCTCGGGCGAGAGGGTTATGAGCTCGATATCCTTGACGGCGAGCCCCGCCTTCTCGAAGGCGGCCAGGCACGCGCCCACCAGGTTCCGCTTCACGCCGTCGGGCTTTACGAGCACGAGGGTCCGCACCATCACCCCGACCTTTGTCCGGCCACCCTTGGACTTTCCAGGGCGCCGTTCACTCGACCGCCGACCGGCACCCCCGCGGCCTGGGACGATGGTCACGCCGGTGGTCAGGGCGCTCTCCTGTGAGTAGGCACGGAGCCGGGCGTAGGTCCGGGCGGTGGTGGGGTGGCCCTTTAGTACGGATGTGATGGTGGTCATCGAGACCACCGAGCCCTCCGAGACCCGCCGCTGCGTGAGGCCAAGCCCGAGCAGGTCCAGGAGGATGTCACGGGCGAGCTGTCCATAATCTATGGTCTGCATGTCGTCCCCCTCATGGGGGGCGTGGGGCGGCCCGCCTGGCTTAACTTTGCGTGTCCCGGCCGACACCCGGTTGCTTCGCTCGACCAGACAAGCCCCG
>JAPLSK010000129.1 GCA_026398675.1 bacterium
GGAAAGGAATAGGACGTAGGCCCGCGTCCCCCTCTCCCCGTGGGAGCGGCGCGCCGACGGGGATGGGGGTGAGGGCTGCTGCATGTCCCCTCTCCCTTTTAGGGAGAGGCTCGCCTACGGGTTGGGGTGAGGGCTGCCGCATATCCCCTCTCCCTTTTAGGGAGAGGGCTTGGGTGAGGGTCGAAGGTGGGAACGTAAAAACGGCGGGGACTAAAGTCCCCGCCTTACATTTAAGAACCGCAATGTTCGGACGTAGGGGCGACCCTCCGCGGTCGCCCGCGGGCGGGGACGGAGCCCCGCCCCTACGTCATCGCAACCAGTGGTGAGGGCTGCCATCACCCCCTCCCCCCTCTGGGGGGAGGGCCGGGGTGAGGGGTTCCGTATACCCCCTCTCCCTTTTAGGGAGAGGCGCGCCTACGGGTTAGGGTGAGGGTCGAGATAGGGAACTTGAAAGCGGCGGCCCGCAGAGGACTCGTCCTACGGGGCCGCCCTACGTCATCGCAACCGGGCGTGAGGGCCGCCTCCTAAAAAATTCCCCCCGCCCCCGACGAAAAACCGGCCCGGACGACGGGCCTTTCCTTGACATCCGCGCCCGCCCTTTTCTATACTTGTGGTCCGCGCGCCGGGAAGGCCGGCGATTCAACGGGCCCCAGGAGAGTACTAAAGAAATGGGCACCTTTCAGAAAAAGCTGGCCGACGTGGAGCGCGTCTGGCACCTGGTGGACGCCGCCGACATACCCCTGGGTCGCGTCGCGACACGGGTGGCCGGACTGCTGCGCGGCAAGCATAAAACCTACTGGGCGCCGCACCTCGACGCCGGCGATTTCGTCGTCGTGGTCAACGCCGCACAGGTGAAGCTCACCGGCCGAAAGCTGGAGCAGAAGTTCCACCGCCACCACTCGGGCTACCCCGGCGGGCTGAAGTCCACCCCCTACGCCGTGATTATGGAGCACCACCCCGACCTCGTCGTCCACTGGGCCGTGGCGGGGATGGTGCCCAAGAACCACCTCGGACGGCAAATGCTGAAACGCCTGCGGGTCTACGCGGGACCCGAGCACAGGCATCAGGCTCAAAAACCCGCGGCCTGCACCCTCGAGGGTTAAGGAACGCCATGGTCGAAAAGAGCTCCATCTGGGCCACCGGACGCCGTAAAACCGCCATCGCCCGGGTGCGCATCGTCACCGGCGAGGGCAAGATCCTGGTCAACCGGCGCGATATGGTGGAATACTTCCCCCGGGAGGCGTGGCGCAAGAGGGTCCGGCAGTCCCTCGATACGGCCAACGCCGCCGACCGCTTCGACGTGCACGCCACCCTCACCGGCGGCGGCCTCACCGGCCAGGCGGAGGCCCTGAGCCTGGGCATCGCGCGGGCCCTCGAGAAGTACGACTCCGAGCTCCGGCACCCCCTGAAGGCGGCCGGGCTCCTCCGTCGCGACGCCCGGATAAAGGAGCGCAAGAAGTACGGCCAGCGCGGCGCCCGCGCACGCTACCAGTTCTCCAAGCGTTAAGCCGCGTCCACCCGGACGCTAAACCGGCCCCCGAAGGGCCAATACGCACGCCCCCAACACACTCGTTGCCCCGGAAACTTCGGTTTCCCACCGGGGAGCGCACGCGGAGATAACTTAACGAATCTCCGCCGACGTGCCCCGCGAGCCCGCCCCCCCGAGACCGGGGGGGATGGGGGGGTTGAGGGGGCGGAGGATGAAACGAGGAACCATGCCCGAATTCTCCATGCGAGCCATGCTGGAGGCCGGCATCCACTTCGGCCACCAGACCCGCCGTTGGAACCCCAAGATGAAGCCCTACATCTACGGGGAACGCAACGGCATCTATATAATTGACCTGCAAAAGTCGGTGCAGCTCCTGCGAAAGGCGTGCGACTTCATCACCCAGACCGTGGCGCGCGGCGGGAAGCTCATCTTCGTCGGCACCAAGCGCCAGGCCCAGTCCATAGTCGCCCAGGAGGCCGAGCGCGCCGGCATGTTCTACGTCACCAAGCGCTGGCTCGGCGGAACACTGACCAACTTCCAGACCATCAAGGGCAGCCTGGACCGCCTGGACAAGCTGGAGCATCTGCTCGGCTCCGAGAGCTTCGAGGGCCTCTCGAAGAAGGAGCGCACCATGCTCAGCAAGAAGCACCAGAAGCTCTCCTCGCTCCTGGTGGGCATCCGGAAGATGAAGACCCCGCCCCAGGGGCTCTTCGTGGTGGACCCCAAGCGGGAGCACATCGCCGTCAAGGAGGCCAACACCCTGGGGATTCCCATCGTGGCCATCGCCGACACCAACGCCGACCCCGACGAGCTGACCTACCTCATCCCCGGCAATGACGACGCCATCCGGGGTATCCAGCTCATCAGCCGGGCCATCGCCGATGCCGTCATCGAGGGCGCCGCCGCCGCCACCGGCGGCCAGATCGTCGGTGAGACGTTCGTCGCCTGACCCTTGACGATAAACCGCTCGTGAATCCGAGGTGAGAATGGCAGAGATTTCCGCCCAAGAGGTCATGGCGCTGCGGAAGAAAACCGGCGCCGGCATCGTGGACTGCAAGAAGGCCCTCCTGGAATCCTGCGGCGACACGGCGAAGGCGGTCGAGTTCCTGCGGGTCAAGGGCCTGGCCTCCGCCGACAAGAAGTCGGGCCGCTGCGCCGACGAGGGGCTCATCCACACCTACGTCCACGCCGGCGGCAAGCTGGGCGTCATGCTCGAGCTGCGCTGCGAGTCGGACTTCGTGGCCCGCACCGAGGATTTCAAGACCCTGGCCAAAGACCTCTGCATGCAAGTGGCCGCCATGGCGCCCCTGGCCGTGAACGCCGACGGTTTTTCCCCGGAGGTGCTGGAGGCCGAGCGCCGCGTGTACGCCGAGCAGGCCGCCCAGTCCGGCAAACCGCCTCAGATTATCGAGAAAATGGTCGAGGGCAAGATACAGAAATTCCTGAAAGAAAACGCCCTCGTGAACCAGACCTTCGTGAAGAACCAGCCGGAAGAGAAAGACCGGACGGTGGAGGAGTACATCAAGCAGCACGTGGCCAGGCTGGGCGAGAACATCCAGGTGGCGCGCTTCGTCCGCTTCAAGCTGGGCGAGGAGTCCTAGGCTTGAATCCCGAGCGGTGATGGTGAATCCGCGGGGTGAAGTGGCTACTGGACGGGAAGAAATTGAAGTCCCGGGCTTGAAACCCGAGCGGGTGACGTGACAGTCAAACGGGACGCGACTGGAGTCCGAGGCTTGAATCCCAAGCGGGTTATAGTGAAGCTCTCCGGCGAGCGGCTGGGAGGCCGCGGACCGGGGGGCTTTTCACCCCTGGAGGCGGACGCGCTCTCCCGGGCGGCGACCGACCTCGCCGGGCTCACGGGCGCGGGGTACGGGGTCGGAGTGGTGTGCGGAGCGGGGAACCTCCTGCGCGGGCGCGACTCCGCCTTCTCCGACCGCGTCGCCGCCGACACCGCCGGGATGCTGGCCACGGTGATAAACGCCCTGGCGCTGGCCGACGCGCTCTCTACGGCCGGGGTCAAGGCCCGGGCCTACTCGGTCATCCCCCTGCCGGGCCACGTGGCCGTCTACCACCCGGAGACGGTGCGGGAATTTTTGGATTCGGGGGGCATCGGCGTCTTCGGCGGCGGGACCGGCGCGCCCTTCGTCACCACGGACACAGCCGCGGCCCTGCGCGCTCTGGAACTTGGCGCCGGTATCATCCTAAAGGCCACCCAGGTGGACGGCGTCTACTCCGCCGATCCCAAGGCCGACCCCGCGGCCAAGAGATACGACAGGCTGACCTACGACGAGGTCCTCGAACGTCGGCTGGGCGTGATGGACCTGGCCGCGGTGGAGCTCTGCCGACGGGGCGGAATCGAGATTTTAGTCTTCTCCGGCGAGGCGGCGGGCGGACCCCTCAAGGCTCTCACCGAGCCGGGCTTCGCCACCGTCATCGGCCCTTGAAAAACGCTATCATTTATTCCCCGACGCGCCACCGGGCGCAAACGCGGGAGGGGTGAGATGGTCGAACCGAGGCTCAAAGAGACCCACGAGAACATGGTGAAGGCCGTGGAGGCCACCAAGCGCGACCTGCGCGCCATCCGCACCGGACGCGCCAACCCCGCCATCCTGGACTCCATCCGCGTGGACTACTACGGCACCCAGACCCCCCTGAATCAGATGGCCACCATCGGCGTCCCCGAGCCGCGCATGGTCGTCGTCCAGCCCTGGGACAGGACCGCCGTGGAGGCCATCGTCAAGGCCATCCAGTCGTCGGACCTCGGCATAACCCCGTCCTCCGACGGCGTGGTCATCCGCCTCCCCTTCCCGCCGCTGACCGAGGACCGGCGCAAGGAGCTGGTGAAGGTGGCCCACCGCCTGGCCGAGGAGGGCAAGGTCTCCATCCGCAACGTCCGCCGCGACGTCAACGAGCTGCTGAAGAGCGCCGCCAAGAAGGGCGACATCAGCGAGGACGAGCGCGACCGGCTCATAGACGTGGTCCAGAAGATGACCGACGAGCACGCGGCGAAGATAGACACCCTGCTGGCGGAGAAGATCGCCGACATCTCGGAGGTCTAGGCGGTCCGTCCCCCTCTCCCTTTTAGGGAGAGGCGCGCCTACGGGTTGGGGTGAGGGTCGAGGCCGGGAATTTTAAGCGGCGGGGACTAAAGTCCCCG
>JAPLSK010000130.1 GCA_026398675.1 bacterium
GGGCGCACGACCTGGCCCTTTCGGCCTTCGGGGGTTGGGGCTGGAGAGTCGGGCTGCCTCTGGCGCGGCGGGCGCGCAACCTCTTCATCCGTGGCCGCATCGCCGACGTGATGGATTGAACTGCTCGGGGAGCAGATTCCCTTTAATTCGCCATGCTCCTGCGCATACTAGCCGTCCTGGCCGGACTTTTTCTCTACCTCACGGTCGGGCGCTACCTCTTCCGCGCCTACCTCTGGCTGGGATGCTTCGCCGACAAGGTGCCCTTCGCCAGCCGACGGCAGCAACTGGACCGCCTCTCGGCCTGGCAGGTTTTCACCTGGCCCCTCCTGCTGGTCTTCCTCCCCTTCTACGCCGTCTGGGCGTTGGTCAAAAGGATAATCTGAGGTGGCGATGAACATGGGTTCTATCGGTAGTCGGTTGCTCGTGCTCCTGCCGGCCCTGGCCGCCCTGGTGGCCGGATGCGAGCAGGCCCCGTCGCTGGCCTACCTGGACGAGGGCGAGGTTTACCTGTGGCAGCCGGGCTCCGAGCCGAGGCCGCTGGCGCACCGGGACGACGTGGACACATTCTTCTGGTCGCCCTCGGGGCGGCACATCGCCTACCGCGTCGCCAAGCCCACCGGCGACAGCTTCTGGTGCTTCACCGGGGTGGACACGGGGGTGGAGGTCAAGACGCGGTCGAAGCCGCTGTTCTCCGCGGTGGGCCGGACCGTGGCCTACATCAAGGATCTGGACCAGCAGCTCATCCTCCTGGACGAGGCCGGCGGGGAGCAGAAGCTCATCGCCGAATGGGTCTGGGCGGCCCGGTGGAACCCCTCGGGGACCGTGCTGGCTTACGTGGAGGAGGGCGACCTCAAGGTCTTCGAGCTGGAGAGCGGGACGAGCCGCTACCTCGCCGGAGGGGTGGCCGCGGGTCCCGACTTCGTGACCGACGACCTGGTGCTCTTCATCTCCGACTCGGGGACCCTCACCGCGGCCCGGACGGACGGCAGCGCCGTTTACCGGCTGGTGGAGGAGATTGGCGACTACTACGCCGCCCGGGACTACTCGGGCCGGGTGCACGGCTCGCGGCTGGTCTGCGTGGACCAGGACCGCGACGCTTACCTGATGGATTTCGACGGCGCCAATCAGACCCGCACCGGCACGGATTTTTTCCGCATGGCCTGGGATTCGACCGGCTCCCGGTTCTTCCTCATCGAGGATGAGGGGGAGCGGATGCACCCCCGTGTTTTCTCCGCCTCCGGCGATAGTCTCCTGGAGGTGAAGGACCCCTGGGACACGGCGGCCGCCGAGACCCTCGCCTGGAGCTCCGGCTCCGACGAGCTGGCCTTCGTGGACGGCGCGGGCTCCCTCTACGTCATAGACCTCGACGGCGCGCAGACGATGGTGGCCAAGGGGGTGTACGACTTCGCCTGGGTCCCCTACCGGCGCCAGTTGGTGGTTCTCATGCCGCGCACCGGCGGTGAGGGGGCGGTTCCCGCCGAGACGACCCCGGAGGGTGCGGACTCGCAAAACGCCGTCACCGGGGCGACGCCGGTGCCCATGGGGGTAGCCGGGGGGACCGGGGAGCCGGAGGTCGCTCCCGAAACTTCGGTTGCCGGTGAAGAACCCGTCAAGGGTGAGCCCGCCGAAGCCGGGACCGCCACGGTCGAGCCCGTCGTGGGGGAGGAGGTCGCGCCGGAGGGCGAGGCCGGGGGAGAGGTTCCGGTGGAGGCCGTCCAGGATGCGACTGGGGCGGAGGAGCCCGCACCCATCGCGGCTTTGCCTGAAATCGTCCCGCCCAAGGAGGCGGACACCGCCGTTTACCTCTACGACCTGGAGGGCACGCCGCGCAAGATGCTTTCGCGGAGCGGCGGTCTGCCGATTTTATCCCCGCGGGGCAGACGGTTCCTAACCGTGGAGCCGCTGCGGGATGGCCTCTACAACGCCGTCGTCAGCTCCATGGATGAGGATGACAGGCAGTACCTGGGCAAGTTCCGGACGCCGGTCTTCCCCGCGGCCTGGCAGCCTGAGGGCCTGATTTTCGAGGGGCGCCTGGTCGGCGTCCTCGTGACCCTGGCCCTGGTGGCAATCGGCATCGTGGCGCTGTACCTCGTCATCCGGCGGATTCTCCTCCAGCGCAGAAAGTCGTCCTCGCCGACCCAGGAGGCCGTGCCCGACCTCGAGGACTCCATGTAAACCGCGCCGGTCCGTGCTCCGCTGGTTGCGATAATGTAGGGCGGGGATTTCAATCCCCGCCGCTTTGCCCCCCTCCCCAACCCGTAGGCGAGCCTCCCCCCAAAGGGGGGAGGGGGTTTACGGCAGCCCTCACCCTAGCCCGTCGGCGCGCCGCTCCCACGGGGAGAGGGGACATGCGGGCGACCGTGGACGGTCGCCCCTACGGTGAGATTCGCGAGGCATGGACGGTAGGGGGGGGTCTACACCCGCCCTTTTTTAATTTTCCCGATGTCCCCGGGCCAGGACCACCAGGCGCCCGTCCCGACCCGCGACGTATACGGCGAGACTACTTCGTTCCTCGTCGGTGAGCTTCAGGTCCGCCGGGGGCGCGAACAGCGTGGCCTCCCCGTGGATGCCCCCGGTGAAAACCCACGCCACCTCGGGGACGCTCGCGCCGGGCTCTTTCGGATCGAAAGGGGTGCCCGCGAGGTCCAGAGCCGCCAGCCGGTCCCAGCCCAGCGGGAGTATCAGCTCTCGGCCGCGCAGGACCGCCCCCGGCCGGGGGGTCCGCCCCAGGTCCACCCTCCCCGCCGGAGCGCCGTCCCGGAAGAAATAAAGCCCCCCATCCACCGTCCCCACAGCCAGGGCCTCTCCGGGGAGGGCGTAGATGGCGGATGGCGGCGCGTCTAGCTCGTGGTACTCCACCAGCGGCGCGGCCGGGTTGTCCGGCGAAAAGCCGTACAGCCGGTTGTCCCCGCCGGCGAACCAGACCCGCCCCCCCAGGACGGCCGGGGCGACGGTCAGGCTCCCGCCGGTCCCGTAACGCCAGAGCTCCCGGCCCTCCGCATCCAGGGCGACCACGGTGTCGCCGGCGCCGTAGAGGAGCGTATCTCCGACCGCCGCCGGCGGCGAGGTCGCGGGCAGCGGCAGGGGCCGAGGGGTCGAATCGGATAAATTTCCGGGGTCGAGGGCCGCCCAGCTCTCACGCCCCAGGCAATAGAGGATAGTCCTGGGTTTTTCGTCCCCGGACGGCGCGGTCTCGGCGAGGGCGAAATGGACCGGTCCGCCGCCGGGAAGCCTTCCGGCGAAGACGACCGTCCCGTCGCCCCGCACCAGGCACACGCCGCCGCCTGAGTCGCCCGCCGCTGCCAGGGAGGGCCCCGCCGCCACCAGGTCCGTGGGGTCGGCCGCCAGAGGCAGGACCCAGGCCAGGCTCTTCGCCCCGCCCAGCGCCGCCAGCCGCGGCTCCTCCCCCCCGAAGGCGACGAACACGCGCCCGGGCGTGGGGCGGACCATGGACAAATCCGCGCCCAGCGCCAGGGTGTGGCCCTCGTCGGGCGGCGGCAGCGGCTCCGGCTCCACCGCAACCCCCGAATTGAGGCCGGGGAGGAAGAGCGGCAGCCAGGCCAGGACGGAAATCACCGCCGTCATCGTCCCTCCGCGTCGAGGCCCCGCAGCACGTACCACAGCTCGCTCTGCGGGACCAGCTCATCCACGGCGAGCCATTCCACGGTCGCCTCCCGGGAGCGCGGGCGGCCCAGCCGGTCGCGCCAATAAAGGCGCGGGGGCACCGGGCCGAGCTCCGCGGAGCACAGTCCGCAGACCGCGAAGGAGTCGTCGAAGGGGCCCGAGGAGCGGCAGGGGTCGCACCACCCCCAGGAGAAAATTTCAAGACTGCCGGGGTCGTATCGGGCGTCGAAGCCCACCCAGTCCGCGCGAATCCCCGGCATAACCCGGTGGCCGGGAAGCTCCCCGGCGAGAATCTCCCACCATTCGGTCAGACCGGGGTCGGTTACGACCAGGACCGCCGGTCCGCCGCCCAGGGCCTTGACCTGCTCCACGAGGGCGTCCGGTTCCACTTCCCCGAGGGCGACGTCCGGGGCGTGGGGCAAGGGGAGCCGGTTGGGCAGGCCCCGCTGGATTTCAGCCCGATAGACCTGCCGCAGCACAGTTTCGCTCTGCTCGGTCCCGCCCGCCGCGATGTGGAACGGGGGGCGGAAGAGCGGGTCCGGGGGCAGGTCGGGGCGCAGGAAGAAGGCGAGGATTCCGGGGGTGCCGGACGGGGCGAGGTAGAGCGTCAGCCCCCCGTCGTCGGCCGCCGTGGACCCGAGGGCGGGGGAAAGGAGGAGGAGGGGGAGGATTATCCTGAGCATGGTGGACCCGATTTTGCGTGCGGTTCCATCTTAAACCAAACCCGGTCGCCGCGGCCACCGGGTTGGGAAAAGATTGGGGACGACGTGGTTTCGTGGGGCCGAATGTGGGGCGGGAACTTTAGTCCCCGCAGCATTACCCCTTACCCCGACCCTCCCCCCAGAGGGGAGAGGGGATATGCGGTGACCCTCACCTTA
>JAPLSK010000131.1 GCA_026398675.1 bacterium
CTGGGCGGGGATCGGCGGGCCCTGGCCGCTCGCGGAATTGCACAGCTGCGCCCAGGCCCGGGTGGTCGGTCTGCAACCGGAACCCAAGCCGCTGGTGGAGTTCCACCTCGGCGAGGCCGTCGCGCCGGGGGGGTACGCCTGGTGCTTCCCCCTGGGCGGCGGGCGGGCCAACGTCGGAGTCGCCGTTGACCCGTCGCGCGGGGGCGTCGAGGGCGCGAGGCTGCACCTGGAGCGGTTTCTCGCGCGGAGGATGCCGGAGGCCGGGGTGGTCGAATTCGCGGCCGGCTCCATCCCCGCGCCGTCGAAGCCGAAAAGGCTCGTCGCCGACGGTTTTCTGGTCGTGGGGGACGCGGCGGGCCACACCGAGCCGCTTTCCGGTGGCGGTATCGCCAACGCCCTCCAGGGGGCCGAGCTGGCGGCCGAGGTCCTGGCCGACGCCCTGGCCGCGGGCGATGTCTCGGCCGGACGGCTGGAGGAGTACCCGCGGCGCTGGGCGTCCACGGTGGGCCGCAGCCTGCGGCGCTACGCCAGGCTCCGCCGGCTGTACCTCCGACTGGAAGACCAGGATTTCAACGAGATCCTGCGTATCATGAACGACCAGCTGGAGCGATGGCGCGAGGGGAAGCGGACCTCGATGGTGGCTCTGCTCGCGGGCGTGGTGACCCGCTCGCCCCGCCTGCTGGCCAAGCTACGTTTTCTCTTGTGAATTTACGGGCGACCGGGTTTACAACTTTCGGCGTTGTCTGTAAAATAGCTACCCGATTGTGGTCACCGAAAACGCCGGGCTCGAGGTGGAGATGTTCCGACGAATTGCGCTCCTTTTCGTACTGCCGTGCACCGTCGCGGCCGGCGATCAGTTCATCCTCGCCCCCGGCGACCGGTTCGAGGTGTCCGTGTACGGCGAGGTGGCCTCGGAGCTCAACCCGACACCGCCCTTCTCTCGCGTCTACCAGGTGGACCCCGACGGCAACATCCAGGTCCACTTCCTCGGCAACATCTCCGTAGAGGGGAAGAGCCTGGACGAGGTCCGGCAACTCTTCAACGATCTCCTCTCCTCCTATCTGGTCAACCCCGACGTGACCGTGAATCTCAGGTTCGTCGTGCCGCGTTACGTCTACGTGCTGGGCTACGTCGTCGGGCAGGGCAGGCTCCCCGTCGACATCCGGGACACGGTTCTCGACTGCATCGCCCGCTGCGGCGGGGAGCTCTACGACGCGCGGCTCGACGCCGTCAAGGTCATCCGCGGCGGGCTCTCGAACCCCGAAATCATCAACGTGGACCTCACCGCCGTCATCCACGAGGGCGATTTCAGCCAGAACATCGCCGTCCAGACCGGGGACATCATCTACGTGCCGAAGACCGCCCTCTACGAGTGGAACGAGATACTCTCGCGCATCTTCCCGTCGCTGTCGCTGGTCGAACGGGGCCTTGAGGTGATGATAGATTACTCGACCGTCTACGAATGACGGGGCGGTTGGCGGCAGCCAGTAGACAAGGGGCTTAAGCCCCTTGCCCGAGCCCGGATCTCCACAACGGAGTAGCCAGACCCATGGGGGAAGAGCCCAAGGGCGACAATTTTCTCATCCGTTTCCTGGCCCTGGTATGGGCGAGGAAGTGGATAATCATTTTCTGCGGTCTTTTTACCGGGATCGTCACGCTGGTTCTGTGCTTCTTCTTCACGCCCATCTACTCCTCGGAGATGACGATCCTCCTCCCCGAGAAGACGCAGACGATGACCTCGCTTCTGTCCGCTTTCGGCGGGATGAGCATCGGCGGGCTGGTGCCCACGCCCGTGGACCTCGAGGCCGAGCTGTTGGCCTCGCGGTCGGTGCTGGAGGAGGTGGTCGTCGAGTACGGCCTTCTGCCCGATTACTCCGAGGTTCCCACAAACGACGATAAAACCCCCTACCTCTCCGATTTCAAGGCCAACGAGACGGCCGGCGGAAACGACTACACCTTTGAGTTCACCTCCGATGAGGGGGACTACATCATCTACACCGGAAAGGGGCGCTACATCGGCTCCGGCGCGAATTTCGACCGCTTCGAGGCCGAGGGGCTCTCCTTCGTCATGGCCTGCCACTCCCCCGAGAAGGGCGAGACCTTCACCGTGGCGATAAACACGCCGGAGGAGGCCGCCGTCAATCTGAGCGATATGATTGACGTCACGCCCTCCACCGGCGACACGATCGTCGTGACCGCCGAGAGCTACACGCCGGTGATGTCGCAGAACGTCGTCACCGCCATCGTCAACAAGTATATCGAGCGCACCGAAACCTACTACTCGGGCACCACGGGCCAGCTCCGCTCCTTTTTGGAGAACCAGGTCAACGAGGTCCGGGCCAAACTCGAGAGCGACTCCCGCAGCCTGGCCGCCTACAGCGTGGAACAGATGGTCTATGCACCCGAGGTCGAGGTGAGCACCCTCATCGGACAGATATCGGCCCTCGAGCAGCAGCGCCTCCTGGTCAAGGTCCAGCGCCAGGTGGCCGAGAGGCTGCTGGAAAGCGCCCAGACGTCGGGCACCACCATCTCGGCGGAATCCGCGGCCGCGGCGGCCCTGGGCGTCCCCGGAACCACGGCGACTTACGACGTCGCCACCTCCCAGCTCGAGACGTCCCTGCGCACGGCGGAGGTGGAGCTGCGGGACAAGAGGCTGCGCAACATGAACAAGCAGCTCGAGGAACTGCGCACCACGGAGCTGTCCCTCCAGCGGGAGATTGACGACATCAAGGGCTTTCTACGCGACCAGCCCCCGAAGTTCGTCGAGTACGCCCAGCTCAAGCTGGAGATCGCGGGGTACGGCGAGCTCTACAAGTACCTCGTGGCCCAGTACGAGCAGGCCCGTCTCGAGGAGCAGCGTACCCTGGCTAACCGCGACGTCCCGCGTATCGTCTCCGCGGCGAGTTACGACTCGAGGCCGGTGCGGCCGCGGAAGGTCATCTACACACTCATCGGCGGCTTGATCGGCGGCTTGATCGGCATCGGGATCGTCCTCGGCCGCAACTACCTGCAGCGCACCGCGTTCATGGACCGTCTGAAGGCGGAGGCGGCCGAACGGACGCCCCGGCGCAGGAAGAGGGGACGCCGGGGTCGCGGTGAGGATGCGTAGTGCGTGAGGGTCGCCCGCGGGGCGGCCTTTTTAACACCCACCCCGCCCACTTGGAGACCTCTGCCCTTTTTTAGATAGACTGGGGATAACCGATGGACAAGGCGGAAGATGACCTGACCCGGGCCCAGCTTTGGGCGCTCGAACTCTACCAGAGGCAACTTTTGCGGACAAACCGGCGCCTCCGGGAGCTGCCGGAGGAGGAGTCGTCGCTCCGGCGGCGGCTCGAGGAGACGGAAAGCCGCCTGGGCGTCCTCGAGGGTGAGCTCAAGGCGAAACAGCTCGAGCAGAAGCGCCTGGAGATGGAGGCGGACGGCGTCAAGGAGAGACGGACGCGCCATCAGCAGCAGCTCCTCACGGCCAAAGACAACCGGGAGTACAAGACCCTCCTGGAGGAGATCGCGATGGAGGAAGGGCGGCAGCGAGAGGCGGAGGACCGCGTTCTGGAACTGATGGAGGGTATCGAGGAGCTGTTCCCCCGGGTGCGGGAGGCCCGCGCCGAGAGGGAGCGCGCGGTGTCCGAGGTGCAAAGCGCCCTGGCGGCCGTCGCCGCCGATGGGGAAGACCTCAGGAAACGTCGGGCCAGGCTCGATGGGGAGCGGAAGGCCCTGGTCGAGCGTTTGAACACCGTCGGTCGGCGCATCTTCGACAAACTTTCCGCCCAGCCGCACGTCTGCGCCCTGGTGGACGGCGCCATCTGCGCCTCCTGCCGCATGGAGGTGCCTACCCAGGCGCAGAGCGAGATACGGGCCGGCGGTCTGAAGAGCTGCGAGTCCTGCTCCGTCGTCCTTTTCACCGAGGAGCAGGTCTCGGTGGCCCGGACCATGGCCCGAAACCTCGGGTTTATGCCCGAAGACGAACGAGGATAAACCGACGTGGAACCGGTCATAGTCGTTCACGGCGGCGCCTGGAACATCCCCCCGGAGCAGTGGCCGGCCCATCGCGAGGGCTGCCTGCGGGCCGCCCGGATCGGGTACGCCGAGCTCTCCCGCGGCGCCCGCGCCCTGGACGCCGTGGTGGCGGCGGTGTGCGCGCTGGAGGACGATCCGACCTTCGACGCAGGGGTAGGGTCGGTGCTGGGACGGGACGGCTACCCCGAGCTGGATTCGGGAATCATGGACGGGTCCTCTCTCCGCTTCGGCGGGGTGGTGGGCGTCCGCCGGTTCGCCAACCCCATCCGCATAGCCCGGGCCGTGCTCGAGAACGGGAAGCACTGCCTTCTGGCCGGCGAGGGGGCCGAGCTCTTCGCCCGGGAGCAGGGCTTCACGGAGTGCGACCCGGAGGCGCTCATCCTCGAACGCGAGCGGATCAACTGGAATCGTTACCGGTCCGAGGGGTTCGACCTCGCCGAGAAGTTCGAGCGACCGAGGGACACGGCGGGTGCGGTCCTCCTGGACTCGAGGGGCGACCTGGCGGTGGGTAACTCGACGGGCGGCGTCTCCTTCAAGCACCCGGGGAGAATCGGTGATTCGGCCCTGCCCGGCTGCGGTCTTTACGCCGACAACCGGTACGGCGCCTGCTGCTGCACCGGTTGGGGGGAGCAGATCATGCGCCTGGTCCTGGCCAAGGGGGCGGTGGACGACCTCGGCCGGGGGCTCGCGCCCGAGGAGGCCGCCCGCTCCGCCCTTGACAGGCTGAGCCGTTTCGAGCAGGGTCGAGGCGGCCTGATCGTCCTCGCCCCGGACGGCGGGATTGCGGCCCTCTTCAACACCCCCCGCATGGCCTGGGCCTCGATCGGACCCCGGGGCGAGCGGACGGCGGAATGACCTTGACGACCGACGCGGTCCCGAGACAAGGCGCTCGCGGCATCGAACGGCTGCTCCCCTGGCTCGCGGCGTCGGTCGCGCTGGTTCTCTACCTCTTCACCCTGGCCCCCGGGCTGGTCGCCGGCGACGCCGGAGAGTTGCAGACCGCCGTGGCGAGCCTCGGCGTAGCCCACCCCACCGGCTACCCCCTGTATCTCCAGACGGGCCTCCTCTTCCTCGCCCTGGGCGGGGCGTGGGGGCTCAACCTTTTCTCGGCGGTGGCCATGGCGCTGGCCGCGGGGCTGGCGGTGCGCCTGAGCCTCCGCCTGACCGGGTCCGCGGTCGCCGCGGTGTTCGTCGGCGTGCTGGTGATTTTCGGTCAGCAGGCCTGGTTCGAGGCGCTCTCCGCCGAGGTGTACACCCTCTCGCTCGCCCTCCAGCTCGTCTGCCTGAACCTGGCCCTCGAGCTGCGCGGCGCGGCGGGGTCCGCCGGAACGGCGAAGGGGGATTCGAAGCCGGACTCCCGCTTCTTCCCGCTCCTGGCCCTGGCCTACGGCCTGTCGCTGGCCCATCACCTGTCGGCTCTGTTCCTCCTGCCCGCCCTGTTGGTCCTCGTGCCGTGGCGGGACCTGGAGCCACGTTCGGGGGCCCTGGCGGCCGCCGCCTTCCTCCTCGGGCTCTCGGCCTATCTCTACCTGCCGCTCCGGGCGGCGTCCACCTCCGCGGTGAACTGGGGCGACCCGCGGACGCTGGGGGCGCTCCTGGAGCACCTGCGGGGCGGCGATTACGGGACGGCCTTTTTCGGCGGCACGGCGACCGGCTACCTGGCGCGCCTCGGCCGCCTAGCCCTGCTGTTGGTGATGGAACGGGGTTGGCTGATCCTGGTCCCCATCCTCCTCGGGCTGGTCTTCTGTTTCGTGGAGCGCCCGCGCTGGGCCGCGGCCCTCATCTCCTGGGTCGCGGTGGGACTCCTTCTGACCGCCGGGTATGCCAAGCCGGACGTGGACGCCTACCTTCTGGGACCGGCGGCGGCCCTGGCCCTTCTGGCCGGGCTCGGCCTCGCCCGGGCCCAGCGGCGGTTCAAGGACCGCTGGGTGGGCCGGTCCATGCCGCTCTTGCCCGTGGTCGTGGCCGGGGTTCTCTTCGCCTACCACGCGGGCCATTCACGCGCCGGGGACCGGTTGGCGGAGCGGTTCGCCGAGGACGCCCTCCGCGCCGCGCCCCCCGATTCCCAGCTCCTCGCCCGCACCGACGACCTCTTCGGCGCCCTGGCCCTGCGCGAAACCGCCGACCTCCGCCCCGACGTGGAGCCGCTCTTCCGCTTCCTCCGCCGGACGCAGGCGGAGTACGGGGACACGTTTCTTCCCCCCGCGCTCCGGGCGCACCGCCCGGTCGTCGGCCTCGTGCCCGAAGGGCTGCCGGACAGGGGGCTGCTGCCGACCGGCCTGGGGTACCGTTACCCCTCCGTCGTCGAAGGCTCGACGGTGAGCGCCCTCGAGTATCTGGAGCGGCGTCCGGGGGTTTACCCCGACGTCGCCTCGCGGGACCTGGCCCTCCAGTATCCGCTCTCCCGGCTGTCTCACGCGCTCCACGCCGGTTTCCCGGAGTGCGCCGCGGGTCAACTGGTTCTCGCCGACCTCACCGCCGGGAGTTACTGGCAGCCGCGGGCCAGGCTGGCCGAGACCCTCGACGCGCTGGGGCTGGGCCGTCTGGCCCTCGGGCACTACGAGGCCGCGGTCTCCCTCGCCGCCGACGACGCGGCGCTCCTGGCCAACGCCGGCGCCCTGGCGGCCGAGCTGGGCGACGACGGGCGGGCCGTGGAGTTCCTGACGAGGGCGCGGGAGCTCTCCGGTCCGTCGGCCCTGGCGGCCGGGGAGAACCTGGCCCTCTACTACGAGTCGAAAGGGTACCCGAGCGAGGCGGAGCGCGCCTGGCGATGGCTCGTGGAGCGGATGCCCGACGAGGCCGGGCTCCATTCCAACCTAGCCGCGAACCTCGTGCGCCAGGAGCGGATGGACGAGGCGGAAACCGTCTACCGCCGGGCCCTGGAGCTCGATCCCGCCTACCTCGATGCGCTGACCGGGCTGGCCGCCGTCCTTTTGGGCGAGGGTCGTCTCGACGAGGCCGAGGCGCCGCTCGCCGAGGCGCAGCGAATCGCCCCGGGGTCGGCGGTGGTCAGTTACGATCTGGGGCTCCTCCACCAGTCGAGGGGAGAGCTGGACCTTGCGGCGGCCCGCTTCGCCGATGCGTTCCGCGCCGATCCCTCCATGACCGGGGCGCTTTTGAACCAGGCCGTCTGCACCCACGAGGCCGGCCGCTACGCCGAGGCCGAAGGGCTGTACCACCGCTGCCTGGCCCTCATGCCCGACGAGCCGGAGGTTTACTTCCACTTCGCCGGGCTCGTCGAGCTCTCGCCGGTGGGGGCGGAGGACGCGGCGATTCTGTACCGGGAGTTTCTCCGCCTGGCCGGTCCCCGGACCCCGAGTGACGAGAAGGCGTTCGCCGAGTCGCGTCTGGCGCATTTTAATGAGACATCCCACAAATAAGAATATTTCTTGACATTCCCCAGGTGGGATGCTAGATTTGCTTTGTGCTTTCTGTCGGTTGCACCGGCAGGGCTAACGATATTGCGAACCAACTACATCCGGAGGAAAGTTATGAAGAAGCTCGTGCTATTGCTGCTTGTTGCTGTTGTGGCCTTTGCCGCCAACAGCGTGGTCACCTCCGGCATCCCGATCAACGCTCATCCTCAGCCCCCGACAGAGTATGAGTTCTACTGGGATGACGGGATCATGTCCAGCGGTTGGATCTGGTTCACCGGCGGCAACTACTGGGCCGTGCAGTTCGACGAAGTGAAGAC
>JAPLSK010000132.1 GCA_026398675.1 bacterium
GAGGGGTTTTTCGGACGGCGTCGTTTTCAGGGGTTTATAGCAGAAATCGGTGGGCTTGGCAAGCGGGGGTCAGAACGGTCGGCGGTAGTACATGCCGGGGAGCTGCTCCACGACGCCTTTGAGCTCCAGGGATAAGAGGAGCTGGAGGATCTCCGCCCGGGGGCTCTCCAACCGGGCGGTGAGCTCGTCCAGGTGGACGGCCTCGGCGGTGAGGGCCCCAAGGAGGGCGGCCTCGCCGTCGGTGAGGTCGGGCGCCTCGGGGGCGGTCACCCGGTCGGCGAAGAGGCGGGGGTCGGCGGCGCGGCCCACGGCCCGCAGGATGTCCTCGACCGTCTCCACCAGGGCGGCCCCCTCTTTCAACAGGGCATGGGAACCGCGGGCCCCGTCGCGGATGGCGTTGCCGGGGCAGGACATCACCTCGCGGTTCAGCTCGACGGCGAACTCGGCGGTGATGAGCGCCCCGGACTTTAGCGGCGCCTCTACCACGACCACGCCCAACCCCAGGGCGGCGATGAGCCGGTTGCGGCGGGGGAAGTTCTGCGCCAATGGCTCCGTGCCCAGGGGGAACTCGCTCATCAGGGCGCCGGAGGCCCGTATTCTGTCGAAGGACGCGCCCTCGTTCGTCGGGAAAACCCGGTCCACCCCGCAGCCCAGCACGCCGATGCTCCGCCCCCCGGCGGCAACGGCCCCCATCTGCGAAGCGAGGTCTATCCCCGCGGCGCAGCCCGAGACCACGGTCACCCCGACCCGGGCCAGCCCCCCGCCCAGCTTGCGCGCCAGCTCCCGCCCGTAGGGGCTCGGGTTCCGGGTGCCCACCATGGACACCGCCAGCCGGTCCTCGGGAAGGTACTCCCCCCGCACGTACAGCACCGCCGGCGGGTCGGTCAGGTCCTTGAGCGGGGCGGGGTAATCGGGGTCACAGAGGAGGAAGAGGGAGAGGTCGGGGAAGCGATTGACGGCGTCGAGCTCGCGCTCCAGGCGCTTCTGGTGCGCGTCTGAGCGGGCGGCGAGGATATTGGCGGCGCGGACGGGACCGATGCCCTCAATCTGCAAGAGCCGGCCGTGGGGCGCCGCCAGGGCCTCCCGGGCCGAGCCCAGGCGCTCCACCAGGCGGCGGAAATGAACCGGCCCCACCTCGGGGACCAGGTTCAGGCTTACCCAGGCCGCGACCTCGGAGTCCGGCGCTATGTCGGCGGGATTGTGCATCCGACTACGGCACGCTTTTGGAAATCCCGAACCGGCGGGTGAAAAAGTCAGGCGGACGGCCGCTCGGCCCGAACGACGAAGAGCTCCTCGTCGTCCACCGAGCCGGTGACCCTCAACCCGGCCGACTCCATCATCCCGGTAATTTCGGGCACGGTGGGCAGGTAGTCCCCCCGCATCAATTCGCCGGCCACCCGGTGGAGGTCGTTGATGGCGCGACGGGATTGGGAATGGGCGATTACCAGCCTGCCCCCCTCCTTCAACGCGGCGGCCAGGGTCCTCACGACGGCCGCCTGGTCGGGGAAGTGGGGGAAGCAGGAATAGCAGATAATCGCGTCGAACTCGCGGTCCGACGCCATCCCGATGACGTCTTGAACGACGAACTTTATATCCGGGTTATCCGCCGGGGGATACTTCCCCTTCGCCACCGCGATCATCCGCAGGGAGAAGTCCAGAGCCGTTATGGCGCCGGACCCGCCGAGACGCCGCCGAAGAAAGGGGATCATGACGCCGGTGCCGCACCCCGCGTCCAGGACTTGCTGACCGGGCTTCAGACTCAGGAAGTCGGCGATGCGCTCCAGCTTGACGGGGTCGTGAGATGTGGCGTCGTCCCACCCCTCGGCCAGAGCGTCGAAGACACCCCTGCGCCGCGAGTCCGTCGGGGCCATTACCGCTCCCCCGTCGAGAGGGGTCAATCCTGGCTCAGGCGGGCGAAAATCATCCGGCCCGCCGAGGTCTGCAGGTGGCTCGTGACCGTAACCTCGACCTCACGGCCTATATGGTCCCGGCCGCGGTCCACCACCACCATGGTGCCGTCCTCCAGGTACCCCACCGCCTGCCCCGACTCGGTCCCCTCCTTCATGAGCTTCACCAACATCCGCTCCCCGGCCAGGTACACGGGCTTGAGCGCGTTGGCCAGCTCGTTGATGTTGAGGACTTCGACCCCCTGGAGCTCGGCCACCTTGTTCAGGTTGAAGTCGTTGGTGAGTATCTTGGCGCCCTTGGTCATGGCGAGCTTGACCAGCTTGGAGTCCACCTCGGCGAGCTCGGGGAAGTCGGTCGAGTCTATCTGGACGCGGTTGCCGAGCTTCTTCTGCATGTCGTTCAAGATGTCCAGCCCGCGTCGGCCGCGGTTGCGTCTGAGCGCATCCGAGGAGTCGCTGATGACCTGAAGCTCCTTCAGGACGAACTTCGGCACCAGAAGGGCGCCCTCCAGGAACCCGGCGGCGCAGATGTCGGCGATGCGCCCGTCTATGATCACGCTGGTGTCGAGCACCTTCCTCGGGAGCGCGCCCTCCCCGTCGGGGAGGTCCGCCTTGCGGAACCAGCTCGGCGGCAGCTTGCGGATGGCCAGCGTCGCGCCCAGGTAGGCGAAGAGCACCATGACGCCCAGGGAGAGCGTATAGCGCACGGCGGGGTATTCCGAGACGATGGCGATGTTGGAGACGATGGTCGCCGTGATGAGGCCGAGGATGAGGCCGATGGCCCCGGCGATGACCTGGCGGTTGGTCCGCTTGGAGAGCCAGATTTCCAGGGCCACGAAGATGACGGCCACCCCGACGCCCACCGCGGCGCCGATGAGGTAGGCGAAGTCCGTTTCCGGGAAGAGGCTCTGCGTGAGGAAACTGGCGATACCGCCCATGAAGGCGATAATGCCGATGCGGATGGCGAGCAGCATGGCGATGCCTCGGGTCTTTTCGAGAGGGCGGCTGGAGTGGCGCGCCAGAGAGGGATCGAACCTCCGACCTACGGTTCCGGAGACCGCCGCTCTATCCACTGAGCTACTGGCGCACGCTCTTGGGGAAGCTGGACGCTTTGGTCCACGCTCCCCAGCCGACTTCCCCGAAGGACTTACGGCGGGATCGCCCGGTCCCCCGAGCGGAGGGCCAAAAAAGGGCCACCCGCCATGATGGCGCGCCCGGGTGGAATCGAACCACCGACCAGCGGTTTAGAAGACCGCTGCTCTATCCTCTGAGCTACGGGCGCCTGAGTCCGTCCCGAGGCCGATGAGTCGTATGTAGGAGTCCGGATTAACGGGTTGACCCCGGGGCGGCGCGCCCACACTATAGCACAGAATGGGCCCCGATTAAAGCCGACCGTCACGCCGCCGTCCCAGGGAACTTTTGCCCCTATTTTGTAGTAGCATACCAATGTCCTTGAGGCAGCGGTTCAGATACTACGAGGACTCTCGAAAAGGCGGTGCGCGATGAGACGTGCGTATCTTTTATGGATCGCCGGCCTGGCGCTGGTGCTTGGATTCCCCATGCTGGCCCTCTCCGACGACATGGGCGGCAAGAAAGAAGAAGCCCAGGGGATGGGCGAATACGAGGAGACCCCCTACTACCCGGATGAGCCGATGGGCGAGGGCGGCGGCGAGACGGTCATCCAAGGCTCCGAGCTCGGCATCGGGGTGGAGACCTTCACCACCGATAACGGCTTCGACGGCTGGCGGGTGGCCATCCCCGGCGGACGCCCCCTGGCCACCCCGGCGGTGGGCGACGGCCTGATTTACATCGGCGGCGGCTTCGGCTCCTACGAGTTCTACGCCTTCGACGACCAGACCGGCCGGGCCGAGTGGATGTTCCAGGCCGGCGACGACGGCCCCACGGCGGCCATCTACTCCCAGGGTCGCGTGGCCTTCAACACCGAGAGCTGCATCCTCTACGTCCTGGACGCCCAAAGGGGGAACAAGGTCTGGGGCGAGTGGCTGGGCGACCCCCTCATGGCCCAGCCCGCCATCCAGGGCGATTACATCTACATGACCTACCCCGGTGAGGACGGCCAGCACCACCTCACCTGCCGCAAGCTGGAGACCGGCGAAAGCGTCTGGGACCAGCCCTTGATAGGCGAGGTCATCACCGCCCCCGTGGTGGCCGATGGCTCGGTTTACGCCGCCTGCCTCGAGGGCACGGTGTACCGCTTCGACGCCCGCTCGGGCGAGGTCGTCTGGCACGAGCAGATGAACGCCACCTGCGCCCCCTTCATCTACGGCGGCCAGGTCTACGTCTCCCAGCGCGAGGAGGGCGAGGAGACCGACGAGTACGGCCAGGTCCAGTACGAGGGGCTGGCGCAGCTCGACAACCGTTCGGGCGCCCGCGAGAACGAAAGCCTCTGGCAGCGGCGCAAGGCCGATTACCTCCGCTACGAGATCAACGCCGAGAGCGCCTACGCCTCGGAGCAGATAGCCGCCGACTCCGCGGTGGGCTTCTCCTCCGCCCCCTCCTCCGCCAAGCTTGAGCAGGGCGAGGCGAACCTCGGCTGGGGCAACGTGTCGGGCATCTGGGCCTACCAGGGCTCCCGGCCGGTGGTGGTGGACGGCCTGTCGTACTCCACGGCGCACGACGCCCTGGTCTGCACCGACGTCGAGACCGGGAAGGTCGTCTACGAGGTGGCCTACCAGCCCGAGGGCGAGGTGCTGGGCGGCCGGATGTTGACACCTCCCTCCTGGGCCGGCGACAAGCTCTACGTCGGCACCGAGGACGGCTACGTGGTCTGCTACCGGGCGGGGGACGGGACCGAGCTCTGGCGCGTGCGGGTCGGCGAGCCGATAAGGTTCCAGCCCGTAGTCATGGAGGGCTGGGTGTACGTTGGCACGGACCGGGGCAGCCTGGTGGCCTTCGACACCGGCGATTATTGGGCTGACGGCTGGGCGATGTGGGGCGGCGACGCCGCGCACAACGCGCCGCATTAGGCCGCTCCCCGTCGAACGTAGGGGCGACCGGTAGGACGAGTCCTCCACGGTCGCCTGCATGTCCCCTCTCCCTTTTAGGGAGAGGGCTAGGGTGAGGGGTAGAGCGGCGGGGATGGAATCCCCGCCCTACATTTCAGGGCGCGGCGGTGGGAAGGAATCGCGGGAGGGTCAGGAGACCCGCCCCTACGTTTCCCTCTCCCCGTGGGAGTAGCGCCGACGGGCTAGGGTGAGGGTCGGAGCATAAAAACGGCGGGGATAGGAATCCCCGCCCTACGTTAGGGCACATACCGGTGAATGAAACGGGCGGGTCAAGAGACCCGCCCCTACGTTTCCCTCTCCCCGTGGGAGAGGGATTAAGGGTGAGGGCTGCCTTATTCCCCCTCCCCCCTCTGGGGGGAGGGA
>JAPLSK010000133.1 GCA_026398675.1 bacterium
GCCCGCCGCCAGCGCCCCCTCCTGCACGACGTACAGGCTCCCCATCTCACCCGTCGCCCTAGCGTGCGTCCCGCCGCATAGTTCCCGTGAGTAGTCCCCGGTCTCCACCAGCCGGACCTCGCCCGAGTACTTCTCGCCGAAGAGCATCATCGCCCCGAGGCGCCTGGCCTCCTCTAAGGTTACTATCCGCCAGCGCACGGGGTCGTTCTGGAGAATCTTTTCGTTGACCAGCCGAGTGATTTCCGCCAGTTCGTTCTGTGTGATCGCCCGGGGGTGGTTCAGGTCGAAGCGGAAGTAGTCGGGCCCGACCCAGGAGCCGGCCTGGACGGCGTGATCGCCCAGGACTTTCCGCAGCGCCCAGTGAAGAATGTGCGTTGCGCTGTGGTGGGCCTGGATGCGCCGCCGGCGGGATTCGTCCACCGACGCCCGGACGGTTTCCCCGACAGCCAGGGGACCGCTTTTAACTTTACCGACGTGCAGGTGAGCCCGGCCGGCCTTCCGGGCGTCCGTAACCGTGAAGACGCCGCCCCCGTCAGTCGTGAGCTCGCCCGTATCGCCGACCTGCCCGCCCGACTCGGCGTAGAATGGCGTCTCGTCCAGGACCACCGTGCCCTCCGCGCCCTCTTCCAGGGTGTCCACCGGCCCGTGGTCGGCGTCGAAGAGCGCGACGACCCGGGATTCCAATTCCAGCGCGTCGTAGCCGCGGAAGACCGTTTCCAGACCGGTCACCGTCGGCCCCCCGTCTACGGAGTGGAAGCGGGCCGAGGCCCGCGAGGTCTCCCGAGCCGCTTCCAGCTCCGCCTCGAAGCCCTCCAAGTCCACCGTCAGGCCCCGCTCCTCGGCCATCACCGCCGTCAGGTCCACCGGTAAGCCGAAGGTGTCGTAAAGCGCATAGGCGTCGCGCCCGGAGATGATTTTCCCGGAGAGATTTTTGACGATGCCCCCAAAAACCTCCATCCCGGCGGCGAGGGTCCCGAGGAAACGCTCCTCCTCGCGGCACAGCGCCTCTTTCGTCCGCTCGGCCCGGAGGAGGATGTCGGGGTAGCTCGACCTCAAGACGTCGTTGACCGAGTCCACCAGCCGGTAAACGAACGGCTCTTTGGCGCCGAGCTCGAAGCCCAGCCTGCCGGCCCGCCGCAGGAGCCTCCGCAGGACGTACCCCCGCCCCGTGTTCGAGGGGAAGATACCCTCGGCGAGCGTCACGGTGAGCGCCCGGGCGTGGTCGGCCACGGCCCAGAGCCGCGGGCGGACGGCCGGGTCGTCGGGGTCGCGGCCCACGATGACCGCCGCCGCTTCGATGATCGGCCGGAAGAGGTCGGTGTCGTAGTCGTTGGCCTTTCCCTGCAGGATGGCCGTCAGACGGTCCACGCCGAGGCCGGTGTCTATCCCCCGGTTGGCGAGGGGGGCCAGGGTGCCGTCGGGCTGCATGTCGAACTGGGGGAAGACCAGGTTCCAGTACTCCACGAAGCGTTCGCACTCGCACCCTGGGCGGCAGTTGGGACGTCCGCAGCCGCGCTCGGGGCCGTTGTCCCAGTAGAGCTCCGAGGATGGGCCGCAGGCGCCGGTTTTCCCCGCCGGACCCCAGAAGTTGTCATCGGCGCCCAGCCGAATCACGCGCTCCGCGGGTATGCCGATGACCTCCCGCCAGAGCCGGTGCGCCTCGTCGTCGTCGGTGAAGACCGCGGCGTGGATGCGCTCCGGGTCCATCCCGTAGACTTCCACGGAGAGCTCCCAGGCCCAGCGGACGGCCTCCTCCTTGAAGTAGTCGCCGAAGGAGAAGTTGCCCAGCATCTCGAAGAATGTGTGATGGCGCGGCGTCCGGCCCACGTTCTCCAGGTCGGTAAGCCGGAAGCACTTCTGCAGGGAGCAGGCCCGGGCCGGCGTGAAGGGCACCGGCACCGTTCCGGCCCAGTACGGCTTGAACTGGACCATCCCCGCCGAGTTGAAGAGTAGGCTGGGGTCGTCCCGGGGCACCAGCGGTGCCGAGGGGACCTCGGTGTGCCCGCGTTGGACGAAAAAGTCCAGGTAGGTGCGCTTTATCTCGTGGCTGGTCGGCATTTTTACCTGATTGATTGGTCGGTGCGCGTCAACGGGGCGATTATAACAGGCCCCCGGCGGGGGGCCAAGCATCCGCGGTCGGGTCGGCCGAATCAGGGCACGGGCCAGAAGGCGAAGAGCGGCACCAGCTCCGCCGTGACCGCCTGCTCCGCCCGGTCCGGGTCGTTGGAAAAGCAGGTCAGCTCCACGGTCTCCACCACGCCGTCCACGGGGATGCGCTCGGTGCTCCCCCGCAACTCGTAGGGGCTCTCGTGGGGCGCCAGCTCGAACCGGGTGTCCCAGGTCACCGTGTCCTGGGGGGTGGTCTCCCCGCTTCCCGCGTAACCGCCGACGATTTGGAAACCCTCTATAGGCAGCGGCCGTCCCAGGTCCACGGTGACCCTCTCCCCCCGCCACACGGTTTGGGGGTCACCGTCGAACAGTTGTTCGGCGCCGGGGGAATCGGTGGAGATAAGCGGGGAGAGCTTCCCCGTGGCCAGGTCCAGCTCTTGCCACCGGGCCAGCCCCCTGGGTGGATAACCCGGGTCGCAGCCCCAGGGCATGGTCCAGAACGCCGGAGCGGCGGCCGTCTCCTCGGCCAGAACGACCGTCCGCCCGTCCCGACTGGCGACGGGGAGGACCCACCCCACTTCGGGCAGCACCTCGGTCACCATATCGGTCGTCAGGTTCCAGCGCAGGAGCGGCTGCAGGTCGAGGAACTCGTCCGAGGCCGGGGAGTGGGGGTGGAAGTTCATGTAGAGCGCATCCCCGTCGTCGGACCACTCGAGCAGGTGGACGCTGACCCGGACCTGGTCCGTCTCCACGGGGAAGGTCCGCCGCCCGACGACCTCGCACTTTCGCGCCAAGCCGTAGATGATGACTTCCACCTGGTGCTCGTCGCCGCCGATTGCCGCGGCGAGCCGGTTTCCCTCCGGCGACAGGGCGTACTTGACGAAATCCGGCTGGCCGGGCAGCTCGTACATGTCCACGACGAAGCCCAGGTCGGCGTCGTCCACGTGCATGCGTCGGATGCGCAGGTTCGTCGGGTCCGCCCCGTCCCGCCGCCCGAAGTAGATGTAGCCGTCGAGGCAGCCCAGGAGAAAGTCGCCCTCGCCCATCGCCAGCTCGAATGTCCGGCTGCGCCGCACCAGGACGGCGGTGTCGTCTCCCGGCGTCCATTCGAGGTCGTAGCCCTCGCCGGCAATCTCGACCCTCGGCTCGTAGAGCTCCGACCAAGTGTAGTGTGGCCGGTCGAGCCCGGCGGCGGCGAGCGTCGCCGTGAACATTAAAATTATCAACAGCTTGCGGATGAGCATATCAACCCCTTAAAGAAAACGGCCGATGAGATACCACCAGGCGCCGGTGGCGAACATGACGAGGTTTACCAGCAGCAGCGCGCCGCCCACGATGTGGCAGGCCCGCCACGGCTTCCACCGCTTCTCGACAGCACCTTGGCGGCGCAGAGCGCCAGCCCGACGAAGCCGACCACCGAGCGCAGCACCACCCGGTCCGTATTGCCGCGGAGGCCGTGGGCCACGATGCAGATGCCGGTCAAGAGGACGTAGAGGCCCAGGGTCGCCCAGCCGAAGATTCTGTGCCTGCGGCGCAGCCTAGCGCCCTTATCCGGATCCCGCTTGGCCGCCGGGCGGGAGGAGTAGATGAGGACGTACGCGGTGAGCGCCGCCAGGAGCGTCAGGACGGTCAGGCAGCTCTTGAGGAGCCACGCGGCGAAGCGGTCACCGGGGGCTGCGGGACCTCGTGCCCCGCCTCGACCCACCCCGCGAGGCTGTACCAGTGGGCCGCGTAGTAGAGGCCGCGCTCGTTGCGCTCTCCGCCGCCCCGGGGATCGAGGTGGCGGTAAACGCAGTCCTTGCGCTCCCGGTCCGCGAACTCGGGCCGGGCGGAGGCGCACACGACGAGAATGAGAACCGCGAGAAAGGTGAATTTTTTCATGGCGAGGCGTGGGTGAAGACGCCGAATCCGCCCCAGTACGCCGGGCTGGCGAAGCTCTCCCGGGTCGAGAGCTGGGCCCGCCGGAGCGCCTCGGCGGGCGGGAGTCCGTCGGCGAGGCCCAGGAAGAGGTTGCGGACGGTGATGGCGGTGGCGATGTCCGATGTGCGCCAGAAGGTGGCGGCCACGGCGTCCGCTCCGGCGAAGAGGAAGGCCCGCGCCAGGGATAAAAATTCCAGGCCGTCGGCCCCCTCGGGCACCGCCGTGTTGCCAGGGGCATTACTCGCTACGCTCGTTTCGCAGGCCGAGAGGACCGCCAGCTCGCAGTGCAGTGGCAGGGCCAAAATTTCCCTCACCGTGAGCAGGCCGTCCTCGCCGACCGGTGTCGCGGCGTCACCTTCCTCCGCCGGCGTCAGCAAGAGGGCCGAGGAGAGCGGGTCGCCCGGCACGAGCCGGGTGTGGGTGGCCAGGTGGAGCCGGCGGGCCTGGCCGGCCAGCTCGTAGTAGCGGCTCTCCAGGGCGGCCTTGCCGGTGAACGGGGCCGGTCCGCCGGGGAACAAGCCGGCGATACTCTCCGCTTCTTTCTCGGCGAAGGGGAGGTCGTCCTGGGGGTTTCCCGTACTCGGATTGGCGAAGCTGACCAGCGGCAGCTCGCCGTAGGCGTCGTTCACGGGTGCGAGCCAGGCGGTGAAGCTCGGCGCGTAGGCCAGCGAGAAGCGGTCCAGCAGGCAGCCTTCCCCGAAGGGCAGGATGGCGAAGGGCACGTAGGAGAGCTCGCCGTCGGGGATTATCAGGAGCTCGTCCACGTCCTCCGCGGAAAGCTCCGCGGTCCAGGGTCCGATGACCTCGGCGGCCAGGGCGGTGGCGAGCTCGTCGAAGCGGGTCTGGTCGCCCCGGGAGGTGAACAGGCCGACCAGTTCCCGGGCGGCGCTCCGGGTGGCCTGGGCCGGTCTTTCGACGACCCTCACCCCGTCGCCGTCCACCAGCCAGCTCCAGAGGCGGTCGCCGTCCAGATGGTAGACCAGGGCCACCCGGCGGTCGCCGACGCCCCGGATGATTTCCTCCGCCGTCGCCGTCTTCCCGACGACCCCGGCGAAGGCGGGCCGGCGTTCGGCTATCTCCCCGACCAAATCGCCCTCTTCCGCCAGCGCCCCGGCCAGTCCCACGTCGCTCTCCGCCCCGAGGAGGAGGGAAATCCGCCGGGACAGCTCGATGTACCGGGTCAGGGCCTGCCCGAGCTCCAGGTCGCGCCAGGGTATGTCCGCCGCCGCCAGGGTCCGTTCGCCGACGACGGAGCGGCAGGTTTCCTCCAGCTCGAGGCTCCGGTTATAATCCCCGGCCTCGAGGGCGAGCTCGATCCCGTGGGTGAAGAGCTGCTTGGGCCCGACGAAGATGCCCTGGTGGGCGGAGGAGAGCGGCGATTCGGGCGCGGCCTGACGCACGATGTCCAGGGCCAGCGCGAACTCGGCCAGGGCCGCCTGCCGGTCCCCCCGGTACGCGGCCAGACGGCTGAGCTGGTGGTGGACCCGCCAGAGGAGGTCGGGCCGCGCGGTAACGACCGCCCCCCTCCGGGCCCGGTCCAGGCAGTCGGCCGCTTTGGCGGGGTCGTCGGGGAGGACGAGGCGGGCCACGTCGCAGTAGCCCAGAATCGTCCGCGGGTTCGTCAGGTCCGCGTCCGCCAGGTAGCGCTCATGGAAGGCGACGGCCTCGGCGGTATTCCCCTCCAGCTCGGCGACGGCGGCCAGGTGCCGCAGGTCGTTCGAAACCCCGTGGGAATAGCCGATCCGTTGGTCCTCGGTCAGCGCCTCCTCGAAGTGGACGCGGGCGATGCCCAGGCGACCGCTGAGGCGGTACACGAGGCCCAGGTTCGAATGGGCCGCGGCCGTTTCCTGGGCGTCGCCGGAGGCTACGGCCTTCTCCAGGGCGGCCGTCGCCGCGGTGAGCGCCTCGTCGAACCGGCGCATTCCCAAGAGCGACAGCGCCTCGCTGCCCAGGAAACGGGCGATGAGACCGGGAGGCCCGTTCTCCCCCAGCTCCGCGAGAACCTTTCGGCTTATCTCCAGGGACTCCTGGAAGGACTGGTCCTTCCAGCACGCCTTGGCCAGGCCGAAGAGGTTGTCCAGGCGCGCCGTGGGCGCGTCGGGCTCGCCGGGGTACTTTTCCGCTTTCGCGAGACCTTCCGTGTGGTACGCCCTGGCGGCGGAGATGTCGCCCTTCTCCGTGGCGATGAAGCCCAGGAGCGCCAGGGCCCTCGATTCGCCCACCGGGTCGCCCAGCCCGGCGAAGGTCAGGCGGCTCTGTTCGGCGTAGCCCCCGGCCTTATCCTGGTCGTCCAGGTTGGCCTGGTACAGGTTCCCCAGCTCGAGCATGACCTGGGCCCGCATCGCCTCGCGCTCGACCCCCGAGGCCAAGTCGGCGGCCAGGTTGTACTCCTCCGCGGCCTCCTCGAAGCGGTACATGCGCACCAGCAGGCGGGCGCGGTCGAGATGGCCGGCAAGGTAGGGGTCGGTCAGGGCGGTAACCTCGGGCCCGCCGAGCTCGCCCAGGGCGCTCAGGTAGTCGCCGTTGGCCTCCAGCGCCGCGTCCAGGTCGCCGGCCTCCCAGATTCAGTTTCCCCGAATCGCGCGCGGCGCCGACGGCGGCCCCCCAGAGCTGAAGTTTCTTCTCGTTGTCCCCCAGGCGCTCCGCCATCCCCGCGGCCTTGAGGAACTGGTACAGGGCGGTCTCGAAATCCCCATCCCCCTGGTAGGCCAGGGCCGAGCGGACCGTGCTCGAGAACTGCTCCTCGGCGAATGTGCGCGCCTCGGCGTCGGAGAACCCGGCGAACCCCAGGAGCATCGCCCCGGCCCAGTCCGTCGCGGACGGGTACTTCTCCCGCACCTCGAGCTGGGCCCGCCGGACCGCCTCGGCCGGCGGCTCGCTCAACCGACGGCGCGCGAAGGCCTCCGCGAAGAGGCTCCGCGCTCCGTCGTCGGCCGTGTCGGGGGAGAAGATGAGGCTGGGCACCCCGGCGTACGTGAAGCACCGGCACAGGACGGACAGACCTTTGCCGAGGACGGGACCCAGCTCGATCCAGATTCAGGTTTCTTTGAGGATCACGACGTTGATGTTTAGGGTGTTGCCCAAGAGCGCTTCGCTCCTGGGCGGCTTGGCGGGCCGAATCCGGAACGCCGATGCGGCCCACGAAGAACATCGGTTTCGAGTAGCTCGCGTTCCGGGCGTCGTAGCAGTAGGTCAGCTCGGAGAAGGAGGCTACGACCGCCACCGGGGTCGTCTCGACGAGCGGCCGACCGTCCCCCGCCGAGAGGGCGGGCCAGGGGACGCGCCAGAGCACGCCGTCCGGCGCGATGTAAACGGTTCGGGCCCCGCTTATCTCTCCCGCATACGGCGAGAGGAGAAGGCGCCCCAGCTCGACGAGGGCTTCGGCGTCCCCGGCGGACACCCGGTCCACCAGCTCCCGGGCCGCCGTCCGGTTCAGCCCGATCCGCGTCTGCCGCACGCCGTCGGAGTCCATAAGCCAGGCGTAGAGGCCGTCGCCGGCGAAGAAATAGGTGAGCAGAATTTCGCCCCCGCGCAGCACATCTTCGGCATCCTCGAGCCCGGAGGGGTATACCCCCACCAGGGCCGTCAGGATGGGTTTCCGATTGTGCTGTTCCTCGACTATCCCGCGGTAGTGGAGCCGTTCGTCCACCAGTTGCCGGCGCAGCCCCTCCATCTCCCCGGTCACCGTGGGGTCCGTGGAGAGGCTTCCGGCCGAGATTTGGTTGCTCAAGTCGGATATGCGTTCCTGGGTGAAGAGCTCGTCTCCCAGGAACAGCTTGTCTATCTCGCTGGCCAGCTCGAGATCCCGGTCGGCGAAGATGCTTGCCAGGTAAGCCTGCTGCTGGCGGTCAACCTGGCGGAGCGCATCCTCGGCGGATCCCGCGTCGGCCAGGAGAATCACCATTTTCTCGTACAGGTCGCGGATCTCGGCGAAGGTCACCGATAGGGGCACGGTTTGGCTCTTCTGGCCGATTTCGCGCTCGACCGTCTCCAGGGCTTGTTCCAGGTAAACCTTGGCCCGGCCGGATTCCCCGCGCGAGAGGTAGAGCTCGGCCAGGGAGCGGCTCGCCCGCCAGGACAGCCGATCCAGGGCGAAGAGGTTCGCCCGGTCCCGTGCCCGCTGCAGGAGGTTCTCCGCCTCGGCGAAGTCGAGCTGCACCAGCGCCACCCCCCGGTTGTGCTCGCAGGCCACCGCGCCGGCGGCGTCACCCAGGGTTTCGTACGCGCTCTGGGCGACGAAGAAGGCGGCTTCGGCCTTTCTTATGCGCTCGTACCGCTCGACCGGGGTCTCGTTGTCGCCCGCGAGGTACAGTCGGAGAAGCCCGCGGGCGTTGGCGATGCGCGCCCCGAGCTTCGGGTCCGCCACGCTGTAGAGTTTGGGGGCGTATTCCTCGAGCGCCGTCTGGACCTCGGTGGCGATGCCGCGGAGGTCGGTCGTCGCTTCGTCCGTCCCCATATCGGAGAAAAGTTCCCCGGCGGGTGAACCTTCCATGCGCATCCGGTCGGAGATGTTCATGGCGATTTCCGCCAGGTTGGAAAGCGCCACGAGCGCGCCCCGGTACGCCCCGCCCACGAGGCACGCCTTCATGGAGGCGAGGTAGTTCTTCGCCGCTTCGGCCAGGTCGCCCAGCTTGTAGGAGAGGTAACCGATCCGGTTGTAGATTCTACCCCTCTCGGCGGAGGCCACCTCCTCGTTCTTCTCGCCGGAAGTCTCCTCGAAGAGGGCCAGGCGCTCTTCGTAGCAGGCGATAGCCGCGCGGTAGTCCCCCCGACGGGATTGGCACTTGGCGGCGAAGGTGTAGATGAGCTCCTTCTCACCGGCGAGGTCGAACCCTCGGGCCGCCTCCGAGGAATCGCCCACCAGGCCCGCGCTGAAGGAAAAGTCCAACAGACCGCTGCCGGCGGTCGAATATCGGGCCCGGCCGAGCTGCTCCAGGACGTCGAGCGCCTGCTGGAAGTAGTCTAGGGCGTCGGTGTAGAGCTGGAGGAAGTAGTAGCAGACGCCGATGTTTCTGAGGGCGTAAGAGCGCTTGGCGCGGGCGGCCAGGGCCCTCTCGGCGGCGCGGGTGCGATCGCCGAGGTCCGTCAGGTCGGCGGCGGCGGCCTCCTCCCGCTGGGCCACCCGGCTGTAGAGGTCGGCGGATTGGATGAAGCAATTCAGCGCCTGGTCGTAGGATTCCTGTTCGAAGTAAACCAGGGCCTGGCCGTCGGTGCACATGAGTACGCCCACGTCGTTGCCCAGCTCGGCGAAGATGTCCCGGGCGATACCGTAGTGCCGGACCGCCTCCGCGTAGTTCTCGGTGTGGCGGGCGCAGCGTCCGGCGTTGAAGTGGTAGCGCGCTTCCACCTCCGCCTCACGCGGGACGGTCATCAGCTCCTCGCGTCTCGCGTAATGCTCGTAGGCCGGGCCGAAGTTGTACAACAGGTAGCTGGCGTTGCCGAGGGCGAGCTCGATGTCGGCCTCGAAGTCCGGGTACTCCGCCTCGTCGTTCTGGGCGCGGGCGAGGTTCAGGTAATCCATCGCATGCTCCAGAAAATCGCCGGCCGCCCGCTCGTCGTCATCCCCCCTTTCCCTGACGGCGCGCTCGAGCTCGATCCAACCCAGGGTGAACCAGGCGGCGGGAAAGACGAAGCGGAGGCCCACCGCCTGGTGGATCTCATCCTCCGCCATGGACAGCTCCCCGTAGTTGACCCCGCTCCCCGGGCCGGTGGAGGGGTAGGTCAGGGCAAGCCCGAGGGCGTAACGGGCGATGGGGTCGTCGGGATGGTCCCGAAGGCGGTCCCGGTACTCCTGTACGATGTCGTCCCGCTTGCCCATGTCCTCGCAGTAGAGCTTGACGAGGGCGTGGTGGACCCGGTCGTTCGAGTAATCGAAGTTCATGGCGCGACGGATGAGGGCCTCGGCGCGCTGGAGGTCGTTGCGCTGCCTGTAACCGTCCGCTTCATCCAGCAGGAGCCGGCGGAGGATCCCCGAGGCGCGGATGGACTCCAGCCCCCCGGAGAGCTCGCCGTATTCACCCACGATGCGCTCGAGGGCCGTCGCGGCCTCCTCGGGGCGTCCGAGATCCTTCTCCAGGTCGGCGATTTTGAAAAGGACGCTCACCCCCAGGAAGCTCGCCCGCGGGTAATCCGCGAGAACCGTCCGGTAGGCGACCAGGGCTTCCTCCTCCTGGCTCATCCGCTTGAGCTCATCGCCGATTTGGGCCTGGGCGTAGCCGGCCAGCTCGGGGTAGTCCGCGAAATCGCGGGTCATATCCTCCAGGGCCACAATCCGCTCAACGTCCCGCATGTTGCCCACGGTGAGGCTCACCAGATCGCGTTGGGTCAGGTTCTGCCACCTCTTCTCGGCGGGGTAGTTCGTGAGGACGTAGAGGTAGCGTTCCCGGGCCTTGTCGTGGCGACCCATGCGCTCCAGGGAGCGGGCCGCCTTGAAGTCCGCCTCGGCGCGCAGGCTGAAATCGGAGCCGAGACGCGCGGCCGTGTCGTAGCTCTCCAGCGCCTCCTCCACCCTGCCCACGCGGTAGAGGATGTCCCCGGCCAGGACGAGGCAGCCGCAGGCGACCTCGGGAACGTACTCCACGGTTTCCACCGCCATGTCCCGCGCTCGGGCCAGGAGGTCGGGGGTTATCTCCTCCACCGTCCGGCCCTCCTCCACGTACCGGTAAGCCGCGGGAAGCTGGTCGAAATAGATGGCCCCGAGCCACTCCTGCTGGAGCTTGGACAGCACGCTCTCCGCCCCGGCGGTGATGCCCCCCGGCCAGCGGCCGACCACGCCCGCGCGCTCGATACCGGCCTGTCGGGTCCAGCCTAGGTTCTCCATGGCGGAGGCGAGCTCGAGCTGGGCCCGGGCGGACAGGTCATCCTGACGGTAGAAGGCGTCCACGAAAAGGGTGAAGGCCAGAAGCCTGGCAAGGGGATCCTCGACGATTCCCCGCGCCAGACGCAGGGCGGTGGAGGGGTTTTTCGGCATCTCGGGGGGGGCGAGCGGCATGCTCCAGATGTCGCCGTTGGTGGAGCGGTCAGAGCTGAAGTAGACTAAGACGCCGTCGGTGTCGGCGAAGCCGTCCCAGTTGGCGCCCGCGGTGAGGCGACGGTAGGCCGCCTGGCCGGGTTTCAACCGGTCGGCCGCGGCGGCGCCGGGCAACCCGCCCTCGAGGATGTGCTGCAGCGGCTCCGCTTCCAAAAAGCAGAGCTGGGCGTTGTCCCGGGTGTCCACGACGCCGTCCGAGTTCGTGTCCAGAGCGAAGCGGGTGAAGAGAATACCCTCGGGTCTCCAACACGGCCGGACCATGACCCCCGCCTCGGACACCAGGGTTCTCCGCGTTCCGTCCGATAGCCGCCGGGCCTCCAGGGTGCTGCCGCCCACTCCGGGGACGACGTAGCACAGCCAGATCCCGTCGGGGGAGAGGGTCGGGTTGGCGCCGCCAGCCTCGGTGATGCGCTGGAGCCCATCGCCCGTCCGGTCCACCCGGTAGATGTTGGCCAGGTTCGGGGACGGTTCCCATTCGGCGTCCGCCGACCCGGGAGGGGGTCGGTAGTCGGCGGGCTCCGACCGGGTGAAGTAGATGTAGTTCTCGTCGGGCGTGGGTTCGGGGGTCTCGTCGCGGCCCAGATGGTTCGTCAGCCGCGTGGTGAAGCCGATTTCGATGCTGTAGACGTATATTTCTCCCTCGGGATCGTCGCGGGTGCTGGTGAAGTAGATTTTGGTCCCGTCGGGCGACCAGACCGGGTTGTAATCGTCGGCGGTGCTGGTCGTGAGCTGGGTGAGCTCGCGGCTCTCCAGGTCCATGAGCCAGATGTCCATGTTCCCGCTAGAATCGGAGACGAAGGCGAGCCGGTTGTCCCCGCGGTCTACCACCGGGGAAGAATCGAAGGAAAAGCGGGTGGTTATTTGAATCGGCTCGGGCAGGGGGAACGTATCGGGCTCCTCCGCCTCGGGAGTATCACCCCGGGCGGTCGGCGCGAGGAGGGCCAGCAGGAACGTGCAGAAAAGCGGGTGGAAACGCGGCATGGAATTATGGGTTACGGCTTCGCCGTCTAAGATGCACGAAAGGGGGCTCCACGATTATACACGCCGTCGCCCGCGTTGGGTATCACTCGACGGGGCTGCGCCTTGTCAAAGGACCGCGGAGGTGCTACCATTCGAGTGAAAGAGGGCTTTGTCCCGTAAGGCGATACACATTTTAAAAGTCACTGTTCCACGCAGGTGGGCGAACACCCTGGGAGGTTGAGATGAAGCCAACGGTGGTGGTGCTCCTCTTCGTCGCCCTCGTCGCCTCATTTTCGGCCGAGTTTTCCGGGAAGAGGGGTTACGGTCGTTTCGGTTTCCGCGCCGCCTATCCCATCGCCCTCACCGAGCCCTACCCGAAAACGTTCGAGAATGTCGCGAGCCCGGAGTATTCGACCAGCGTCTACGCGGCCATGGAGGGTGGAGTGGGTTTCTCCGATTACCTGGAGCTGACGATCGGGTTGAACATCCACTTCGCCACCGCCGGGGCCTCCAACGACCTCGGCGAGGCGCTGCCGTACTACGATCTCACCGTGGGCGAGGGATCGATTGCGGTCGGCTTGAACGGCTACTTCATCCGGGGGGACATCCGACCTTACGGTCACGTGGACCTGGGCGTCTCCTTCAACTACGCCGACTTCGACAACGCGGCGGGCTACACCCGCTCCCTGGCCCTGGCCGTGGGGGTCGGCGTCGGCTGCCAGTTCGTCTTCGGCGAGGTGTTCTACCTGGAGCCCTTCGTCCACTACCGCCTCCACGCCAGCGGCACCTACACCTTCAACATTGACCAGCCGGGCTACGAACCGGTCGAGCAGGATTTCTTGGCCACGCCGATGGTGCTGTGCACCGGTCTGGGATTCGGGTTCCTCTTCTAGTAACAAGGGGTTTAACCGAGCGTAGCGAGCTATGCCTCTAGAGAAACCCCTTGTCTTAAGGGCGATTCTCTGATTCTTGACCAAAGGAGTCGCCTTTTATATCATGGGGCTCCAGCGACGGCGATGAACGAATCCGGCTCCAACTCCAACCGCGCCCCCCGCCTCACCATCGGCGTGCCCCGCGCCCTGGACTACTTCATCCATTACCCCCTGGTGCGCGAGCTTCTCACCGGTCTCGGCTTCGCGATAAAGCTAAGCACGCCCACCAACCGCGCCGTCCTGGACGCCGGCACGACCTACACCGTAACCGATGCCTGCATCCCGATCAAGGTCTTTCACGGCCACGTGCACACCCTCCTCGGCGAGTGCGACGCGATCCATCTCCCCCGGCTGGTCAAGGTCAGGCGGCTGAAGCACCAGGGCCGTTCCTACCGCGAGTCCTTCTGCCCGAAATTCATCGGCCTTCCCGACATCGTCCGGAACACGATGGGGCTGGAGACCGTGGAGCAGCTCGGTCCCGGAGCACGGGCCCGCCGGTTGATCCGCCGCCGTCTCAGGCTCGCCCAACCCCCGCCTCCCGACGGCGTGCGCGAGCTGCCCATCGTCCGGCGCGGACAGCCAGACGCAAGCCTCCCGGTAGATAATCCCGTCCTCATTGACATCAACGTGGACCTCACCCGCCGTTTCGCCACCCTATACCGCGTGGCGAACCAGCTCCGCCGCCTCAAGTACTTCAGCTATCTCCACCTCTACCGCGTCTACCGGAAAGCGCTGCGGTTCCAGCGCCGGTACGAGTGGCTGCTGGGGCTGGGCCTTTTGCCCGACGAGGCGCTGCGCATCCTGGATAGGGGTGGAGAGCCGCCTGCGCCCAGCGTCGGCGAAAGGGGCGTCCTGGCCGTGGTCGGCTACCCCTACCTCCTCTTCGACCCCTACCTGGGGGCGGGGGTGATCAAGCGGTTCGCGGAGCGGGGCTACGACGTCTGGACCCCCTGGCGAATCTGGCGCGACAAGCGCTCCCTGGCCCTGGGCGCCCTCCACAAGGAGCGGCCCTTCTTCTGGTATTTCTCCAACATCGTCGCCGACGCGGCGCTCTACCTCATCCACTACGGGGCCACGGCGGAGCAGGCCGCCGGGGAGCGTCTGAGCCGGCGGGGATTTCTGGGCCACTTATCGGCGAAAAGCCGGAGGAAGCGGGCGGGGGCGCCCACCGTGGGGCTGGTGCACGTGACCAGCGCCACCTGCGGCCCCGACGCCTTCGTGGGGAAGATGTTGGAGTTTGAGGCGAAGAAGGCGGGCGTTCCTCTCTTGATCCTCCAGGTGGACGAGCAGTCCGGCGAGGCGGGCATCCTCACCCGCATCGAGGCTTTTTGCGACATGCTGGAACGGCGGGGGAGAGGTTCCTCAACGACGGGGGCCGGGGTTGGGCTCGACTAGAACCGACGGATTTGCCCGGGAGCTCGAACGGTGCGTGGCCTGCGGGAAGTGCCGCGCCGTCTGCCCCGTCTTCGCCGCGGAGGGCTCCGAGACGAGCTCGGCTCGGGGCAAGCTGAAGCTCCTGGCCGCCGCCGAGGCCGGGGAGCTGGCCTACGACGCCGACCTGGCGAAGCTCATCGGCGACTGCCTGGGCTGCCGGATGTGCGTGGAGAGCTGCCCGCAGGGGACGCGGGTGGAGGAGCTCATCTTCGCCGCCCGGGAGCGGATCGCCGGTCGGCGGGGCCGTGGAATTTTAAGCCTTATTATTCTGCGGTATCTGCTCCCCCGGCGGGCGCTTCTGGCTTCCGTCGCCTCGGTGGTCGGGCGTCTGCAGGCCCTGGGATACACTATATTCAGTCTATTCAGTCCACGTTCCGGTGACCACCTATCGTCTTCGCAACGCACCCAGCGCGCCCTGGCCGGCGTTTATCGTTTTCTCCTACCCCTGGCCGGTCTCTCGCCCCGCCTCGTGCCCCCGACGCTGGCCCGCTGCCCCTTCGGCCTCGACCGCGGCGAGGTGCTCCACGACGCCGGTCCCAAAGCCCCGCGCTTCGGTCTCTTCGTGGGCTGCGCCGTGGACCTGGCTTACCCCGCCACCGGTGAGGCGGTTATCGCTCTGGCCGAAGCCCTGGGAATCACCCTGGTCGCCCCGAAGGATCAGGCGTGCTGCGGCCTGCCCGCCTGGGGAAACGGCGACCGCCGGGTGTCGGTATCGCTCGCCGCGGCCAACGTCGCCGCCTTCGCCGGAACGCCCCTCGACGGCATCGTCACCGCTTGCGCCTCCTGCGCCAGCTTTCTCCGCGGGCATTACACCGGCCCGCTCGCCGACGCCCTGACCCTCGAGGAACTCCTCGTCCGCCGCCTGGACGACCTGCCCCTCGTGCGCGACCCCTCGCTGAAGGTCACCTACCACCAGCCGTGCCATCTGGCGCGGTATCTGAAGGTGGACCTGGCCGCGGGCATCCTGCGCCGGCTCGGGGATTACGTCGAACTGCCCGAGCGGGACGTTTGCTGCGGGGGGGCGGGGAGCTACTTTATAAAAAACCCCGACACCTCGGCGCGGATCGGGGAACGCAAGGCGGAAAACATCCTCGCCACCGGCGCCGTCGTCGTCGTCACCTCGTGCCCCGGCTGCGCGATGCAGATCGAGGCCTCGCTGGCCCGGCGTGGCGCCGACGTCCGGGTGGCCCTGTTGGGAGAGCTGGTCGCCCTGTCCCTCGCCCGGTCTACTTCACCACCCGGCAGACGAGGTAGTCGCCGCGCAGCGACAGGGTCCGGTCCGTGAACCGGTCCCCCAGTAGTTTTTCCGCGGGGAGCTCGCGCCGCAGCACCATCCAGAGATTCCCCCCATCACGCAGCGCGCCCGCCGCGGCCCCGACGAATTTCCCGATCAGGCTGAGGGCGTGCCCCGACCCTTGGTGGAAGGGCGGGTTGCAGAGGACGACGTCGTAGAGGCCGTTCAGCGCGTCACCCGCTTCGGCGGCGCGGACCTCCGCATTATCGAATCCGGCCAGGGTGACCCTCGCACATGCCAGGGCGAGGGCCGACGAGTCCAGCGCGGTGACCTTTCCCGCGCCTTTCACCGCCCCGTGCAGGGCGAGCACGCCGTTTCCGCAGCCCAGGTCGAGGACCTTCTTCCCCTCCCACCGGTCCGGGAGGTCTTTCAATAAGAGCTCCGTTCCCCCGTCCAGGGCGCGCCAGGCGAAGACGCCGGGGAGGGAATGCACCGCGCCCAGGCCGGGGACCTCGTACGCGGGCCGGGGGTCGGTGTCGGGAGGTTCGCCTCCCTGAGGTTCCGCGCAGCGCCACAGGCGGCAGTGGTAACGCGAGACCGCGGCGACCCGCCCGAAGCGCCCCTCGAGGTGCCGACGGTAGCCCTCGATCCCGCCGTCCTTCTCCCCGACGAAGAGGAGCACCCCCTCTCGGTCCAGATGATTCGCCGACCAGGCGATTCGCACCCGGCCCCGCTCCCGGTCCCGATCACACCGGAGGGCGATGAGATCGAACGGGCAATCGGGCGGAAAACACGCGTGGTGGGCTTCTCCGGGGGGCAGGTCACGGACGGCGCCCAGCCCGTCCTCCGTGACGACGATCTCCCGGGATGGGTGTCCGAGGTCGGCCACCAGTTCGGCGGAAGCCAAATCCCAGGCCAAGGTCTTTTTGCCGGGGCCTGACTCGCTTGGATTCGTTTTCCCGAGGTCGCCGACCTCTTCCACGAGCAGCTTTTCAGGCGGTGTCAGCACGGGTTTCCTCCCGCCTCATCTTAGCATATGGCGGGCTTGGAAGCCGCCGAAGGTTATGTTAGTATTCCCAACGCTCGGTCTGCAGTGAGATTATTTTCACGAACGCCGCGCTTCGGCGAAGACCTGAACCTACGGAGCAATCATGAGTCCACGCCTTACCCTGGATGAGCTGCACCCCTTCAAGGTGACCTACATCACCAACCCGACTCAGGATAAACTCCGACAGTTGGCCCTGGAGCACACACCGGCGGTGATGAAGACCGCCTACGGCAGCCTGAACAAGATTAGCTTCAACAAGGCCCGCAAGGCTCCGTACACCTACATCGTCGCCGCCGAGTCCGACGCCGGCCGCTACTCGGGGAAGACCATTGACCCCGAATCCGCCACCTGCCTGGTCGAGAGCGTCAAGAAGTACGTCCTAGAGAAGGGGACCCTGATCGAGATTCAGGGCTACGAAGGTCTCGGTCGGCGCGCCGTCGGCGTGCAGTGGCTCTATACCCTGGACATAGCGAACGTCGCCGCCATGCAGCAGATACTGTCCTTCCCCCGGGAGAAGGTGGAGACCCAGGAGCAGCTCGCCCGGCCCTTCAAGCCCGCCTTCCGCCTGGTCATGACGCCGGCTCTGGAGGCGAAGGGGTTGCCCGGCGGCCAGGCCATGCTCGTGGACCTGGACAACTGGACCACCTTCGTAATCGGGGCGGACTACTTCGGCGAGAGCAAGAAGGGCGCCCTGCGCATGCTCAACGAGTACACCTACCAGCGCGGCGGCCTGACGCTCCACGCCGGGGCCAAGGCGGTGACCATCGGCGGGAAGACCGTCACCATGGCAATCCTCGGCCTCTCCGGAACCGGGAAGACCACCACCACATTCTCCAAGCAGGGCGAGCTGACACAGCCCATCCAGGACGACATGGTGACCCTGTGGCCCGGGGGCGAAATTTCCATCACCGAGAACGGCTGCTTCGCCAAAACCTACGGGCTGACCGAGGAATCCGAGCCGGTGATTTACGCCGGGACGCTCGACCCCACCGCCTGGACCGAGAACGTGTACGTGGACGAAAAGGGCAAGTTCGATTTCTCCAAGGGGCGGCTGACGGTGGAGGAGGTAAAGCGCTATCACGACGTCCTCATCGCCACGAAGGCCCCCGGCGGGAACGTGGAGAAGTTCATCCGGGGGGAGGTCAAAATAGACGAGGTGGTGGACCAGTACGACGCCCCCGCCGACGGTTGGGATTTCCTCGTCTGGACCCAGAACGGGCGCTCGATCATCCCGATGAAGGCGATAAAGAACGCGGCCGACCTGTACAAAATCCCGCCCCTCAAGTACATGGGCATCCTCAACCGAGACGAGGGCCCCGACGCGGCCTACCCGGGAATCATCCGCTTCGCCAGTCCGGAACAGGCCGGCGGGTACTTCATGCTCGGCGAGACGACCAAGACCTCGGCGGCCGGCAAGGAGCGCGGACGCACCCGCAGCCCATTCACCCAGCCCTTCTTCCCCCAGCAGAACGGACTCCAGCCGAAGCGCTTCGCCGAGCTGGTGGCCACGATGCCCGGCGTGGTGTGTTGGGCCATGAACACGGGCTGGATCGGCGGCGACGCCCTGGACGAGAAAGCTGGGAAGGCCCTGAAGGTGAAAATCCCCCATTCCTCCGCCATGCTCGAGGCCATGCTCAAGGGGGGGGTCGTCTGGAAGAAGGACCCCGACTTCGGCTACGATATTGTGGACGTGGACTCACCCGCCAACACCGCGCTCCTGGCGAAGGTTCCCGCGGAAATTTTGAATCCCGCGATCTTCTTCTCCAAGGCCGGACGGATGGACGTGTACCGGGCTTGGGTGGAGAAGATGCTGCGGGAGCGGCGGGAGTTTTTAGTGAAGTACGACGTGGACCCCGTGATTGTCCGCGCCGTTTGCGGTTGATTCCAGCGAAACCGGCGGCCGTCCACGTGGGGCGGCCGTTTTTTTTAATGGAACCGGGGGCGATCCGGCTTCGTTTCGATACCGACGGACCGACCGGAGACTACCGTCACGCGGATGCCCCCGAAGGGAAGTAAGGCCCCGCCTTGCGGAGATAAATTTGCACAACGCGTTGACTTTTGGGGGGTTCTTCTGTTATACTATATGCGTATGTTAGCGGTTTAGCCCTTTTTACCCTTTTGTGAACCGGATATGCAGGCCAACGGCTCCAGATTAGTCGTCCGCCCGAATCACCGGGGGTTCCGTCGTCTTGTCGTCGGAACCCTGCTTTTGTGTCCGCCGGGGCGCTCGGCTCCCCGATCGGTCACAAGACGGCCTGCCTCGGTTCGCCCAGCTTTAAAGCACGAGGTTTTGGTTGAAAAAAGAAATCTTGGTCAACGTCTCCCCCCTCGAGACCCGGGTGGCCACGCTCGAGGACGAGGATTTGGTGGAGATAATGACCGAATCCGCCGATGCTCGTCACATCGTCGGGAACATATACAAAGGACGTGTTAGCGAGGTTCTCCCCGGGCTGCAGGCCGCTTTCATAGACATCGGGCTCGATCGCAACGCCTTCCTCCACGCCGAAGATCTGGTCACCGACGCGCAGGACATCGGCGCCTTTCTGGACGAGGATTACGACAACCTGATAGACCACCGGCGGGGCCGTCGGCGCGAGGTTCCGCCCATCGAGAAGCTCCACTCCCGGAGCCAGGAGATTCTCGTCCAGATAACCAAGGAGCCCATCGGGAAGAAAGGTCCCCGGGCCACCGCCAACATCACCATCGCCGGACGCTACCTGGTGCTGATGCCCTACGCCGATCACGTGGGCGTCAGCCGCAAGATAGCCTCGGCCTCCGAGCGCAACCGTCTGCGCAAACTGGTGAAGAACCTGCGCGCGGGCGACACCGGGTTCATCGTCCGTACCGTCGGCGAGGGCTCCTCCAAGACGGCCATCCGCGCCGAGATGGGCTACCTGAACCGGCTCTCCCGGGAGATAGTCCGCAAGGCGAAAAAAGCCGAAGCACCGGCCCTGGTCTACGACGACCTGGGGCTGGTGTTTTCCATTATCCGGGACGTCCTCTCCGAAGAGGTGGACTCCCTCGTCATAGACGACCGGGAGCTCTACAACCGTATCCGGAACTTCGCCCGCCGCACCGCCCCGAAGCTCTCCACCCGCATCGAGCTCTACTCGGGCCGCTACCCCCTTCTCGAGGCCTACGGCGTCGAGCGTGAGCTGGAGCGCATGCTCCAGCGGCGGATCTGGCTCAAATGCGGCGGCTACATCGTCATCGAGCAGACCGAGGCCCTGACCTCCATTGACGTCAACACCGGCAAGAACGTCGGCAAGACGGACCTGGAGCGGACGGTTTTCGAGACCAACCTGGAGGCGGCGGTGGAAATTCCCCGCCAACTCCGCCTCCGGGACATCGGCGGCATCATCATCATAGATTTCATCGACATGGAGGTCCAGGGGCACCGCGACGAGGTGGTCAAGCGCCTCAGCCAGGCCCTGCAGAAGGACCGGTCCAAGACCCGCGTGCGGCGGATGAGCGACCTGGGGCTGGTCGAGATGACCCGGAAACGGGTCCGGCGCAGCATCACGGCCCAGATGACCGGCCGATGCCCCTGCTGCGGGGGCACGGGGCTCGTGCTTTCCGATACGTACCTGGCTCTGCACGTGGAGAACACCCTCCGGCGGGCGCTTTGCCAGGCCGGGGAATCCACCATCCAGCTCGTCTGCAACCCCCACGTCATGCAGATCCTCAAGACGCGGCACCCCGCCGTCCTCGAGCGTCTGCAGGAGGAGTTCGGGCGGGAGATCGCCCTGCAGGCGAACCCGCTCCAGCCTTTCGATGAGCTGACGGTCAAAGGGGTGGACGACTCGAAAAAGCCGCGGCGGTCGCGGGGTAAGCGCCGGCAGGTCCGGCGGAAGAGCGGACCGTGAGCCGCCCGCCGAACGCCGGAGTCATCCGTCTACGCCCGCATCACCTCTTGTGCCTGGTAGCCTTTCAGGGCGAGGGGTACTCACCGGAATTCGTGGAGAAGACGCGGGATCTCCAGCGCGCTCTTCTGGCCGACGGCGGGGTGATCGAGCTGGTTCGCGGACCGGACGACCTCTGCGACGGTTGCCCGGAGATGAAGGATGAGTGCGTTTCCCTTTCTCCGGATTCCGGCGTGGACAGGCTCGACCGCGCCTCTTCCTCCCTCCTCGGAGTTTCCCCAGGGCGTCACCGGGCGGCGGAGCTGCTCCGGTCCATGAAGAAAACCTTCACCCCCGAACGCGGATACAAGGTCTGCGCCGAGTGTTCCTGGCTGCCCCGGATGGACTGCCCGCGGGTCATCGCGGTCCGGCTGAGGGAACTTTTCCCTGAAAAACCGACCCACGGCGGAGGATTCCGTGCGTAAATGCGGCGACGAGAGAGGGGTGGCCCTGGCCATGGCGTTGATCGTCCTGGCGGTGCTTTCCACCTTCGCCGCGCTCCTTCTGGCCCTGGCGAACTACGAGATAGTTTCCGCCGATGACGCGCGCCTGGCCGTCCAGTGCGAGGCGCTGGCCGAATCCGGCTGGAACTTTGTATTCCGCGAGCTGGCCGCCACCCGCTTCGACGGCCGGTCCACCCACGTCCTGGACGCCGACGACCGACTGGTCGTCAACGAGGACGCCCCCCTGGTCCCCCAAATCACCAGCCCCTCAACCGGCGAGGTGGTGGCGGTCATAGACGGTCCCGGCGCGAAGGAAGGTCTCGAGCGGAACCTGGACGACGGGGCCTACGTCTGGCGATGGTATCCCGGGGCCGCCTGGAACTCCCTCTCCAGCTCCGGGGTGCCGGAGGAGATCCGGGTCATCGCCTACTACAACGACCCCGACCGGTTGAGCTTCACCATCCAGGTCGAGGCCACCCTTTACCCGACGGGAAACCCGATCACGCGGCGGCTGCGGGTCACCGGACGCACCCAGCCCCTGGAGCAGTACGTCCTCTTCTCTGACTCCGAGCTCGCCCTGGCCGGCAAGGCCGACTGGTACGTGGACGGCGCGGTCCACGCCAACGGCGACCTCTGCCTCATGCCCGAAGGCTCCAGGGTACGACTTGACGGCCAGGAGGTCACCTCGGCGGCCAAGCTCCTCCGCCTGCGCGACCCCTGGGGGCGGGAGGGGCTCCTGGGCGAGGTCCTGGTGGTCGTCCCCGACGAGGAGGAGGAATCGGGATTCCGCGAGGTGGAGTGGTTCACCGATCCCCCCTTCGATTCGGAGCACGTGGCGGAGAACGAGGGTTTTGCCTTCTACGACAACGACCCGACCAATGGCCTCACCGGCTGCCAGGAGCTCTTCGTAGGGGCGGTGCGTGACGGCTTCATGGGCATCGGCAGCTTCCAGCCGCCATTCCTGGCCGACATGGACTACCTCCGGCCCCAGGCCGCCTACGGCATTTTCACCGACGGCGCCGTGGTCACCTGCCTCGAGGTCTTTCTCAACCCCGCCACGGGCGAGAGCTCGGATCTCCTGGAGCTGGACCTCGCCAAGTTGGCCGATCCCAACGGCGACGGGGATTTGAAGGATTCCATCTGGCCCGCCAACGGCATCCTCTACGTGGGCGGCGATTGCCGGCTCAAGGGCGCGCGGAGTTTACCCGCCGACCTGGCCGTTCTGTGCTCCGGCGACCTCTACCTCCAGGGCGACGTCAACATCGTCGCGCCCCGCCTCTTGGAGCTCGTCGCACCCCGGGGGCGGATCTGGCTCCTGTCGGAGAATTGGGAGGACGCAGACGCGGCGCTCCCCGTTGAGCGGCGCGTGCCCACGGCCCTGCGCGTGGTGGCGGTTTTGGTGGACGGTCAGCCG
>JAPLSK010000134.1 GCA_026398675.1 bacterium
TGCGATGACGTAGGGCGGGGCTTCTATGCCCCGCCGCTTCCGCCCTATTCCGGGGCCACCGTCGAGTGGTACTTTTTGTTAAAATGGGCTCGTGTCGGTTGCAGGAGGCCGGTTCCATGCCGCGATTGGTGGCGCTCGGCGATTCTCTGGCCCAGGGGGTGACCTCCGGGGCGGTGTGGAAGACGAGCTGGAGTTTCCCGGCCATGGTGGCGCGCGCCCTGGGCCTGACGGTGGGCGCGGGCGAGGGATTCGACTTCTGCGTCCCCCACTTCGGCCTGGGCGGGATGCCGCTGAACCTGGAGCGGCTCCTCCTCGACCTGGACTTCACCCTCGGCGGGCCCGGGCTGGACCTGGTGGACTGGCTCCTGGCGGCCAGGCCGGCGGTGGAGGAGTGGCTCGAGGAACGCGACGAGTACTACGAGCACGGCTTCGGCGCCCTGGCCCGCAGCTACCCCGGCCCCTACCACCTCCTGGCCTGCTTCGGCTTCACCGTGGAGGACCTCTTCACCGCGAACGGGAAGCGTTGCGATCGGCTCATCCGCGAGCGCCGGTGGGACGACCGCTCGGAGTTCATGGAGAAGTTCCCCTCGTCGGCGGCCTACCGCGCCGCCCGGCGGGTTCTGAACCCCGCCGCGCACAACGAGCTGAACGGGCTGACCCAGGTGGACTGGCTCGGCCGGATCGAGGAGCTCCAGGGCCCCATCGAGAACGTCATCCTGGTCGTGGGCCTGAACAACGCCGCGGGGGTCGTCACCCGGCTGGAGGTGGTGGAGACGGGCCCCGAGCCGCCCGCCCCCGACCTCGTCGAGGGATTCAGCCTGTGGCACCCCAAGGCCTTCGAGGCGTCCTACCGTCAACTGGCGGATCGAATTTCGGTTAATACGCGGGCGCGGGTCTTCGCGGCCACGCTGCCCTACGTCACCGACGCCCCCCTGCTCCGCGGCGCCGGACCCCGCAACCGCGGGCCCCGCGGTGAGCATCACGAGTACTACGTCCACTTCTACCTCCGCGAGGAGAACCCCTCCCGGGAGCGGTTCCCCTTCCTTTCCGCCGAGGATGTCCTGCACGTCGAGGAGAACCAGGACGCCTACAACGAGGTCATCCGCACCGTGGCCCGGGAGCGCGGCTGGCGGGTGGTGGACCTGGCGGGACTGTTGAACGGGCTGGTCGGCCGCGGCGAATACACCCCCGACGCCCACCTGCGGCACTTTCTGGGCGACGACGACCATCCGCTGCTGAAGCTCGTCCCCCCGCCGAGGATGGAGCTCTTCCGTTCCGACGCCCAGGGGCGGCGCACCGGCGGCGGCCTGGTCTCCCTGGACTGTTTCCACGGCACCGTCACCGGCTTCGCCCTGGTGGCGGAGCTCTTCGTCCGGGCCATGCTCGAGGAGGGGGTGGAATTCCGCGACGCAGGGGGGAAGCCGCTCCCACCCGCCGGGGTCCGGCTGCCCTGGGAGCGGGTTCAGGCGGTGGACCAGCTTCTCGAGAACCCGCCGCGGCTCTGGGCGGACCTGCTGCGCGCCGGGGAGCATCTGGGCAAAATCTGGGAGCGCGTCGGCGGCGTAATCAGCCTCTTCCGCACCTGACCCCCTGGACGACCACGAGATAGCCTCCGTGATAGAGCGGCTCGGCGGGAAGCGGGCGGGTGAACCCGAGCTGACCGCGCCCCGTGCCGGGTCCCTGGAAATTATTTTGCCGACCGTTCAGAAGAGGTGACCGTGCTCAGACCGATAAAGATGGAGGTCCTGCGGGAGCTGGTGAAAATTCCCGGCGTGGGCCCCCGGACGGCCGAGGACCTCTACGATGTGGGAATCCGCGCCGTGTTCGACCTCACGCGGCAGGCGCCCGAGGCGCTTTTCGAAAAACTGTGTGAGCTGCGGGGGAAGCGGGTGGATCCCCGCACGCTCTACATTTTCCGCGCCGCGCGCTGCTACGCCGAGAAGCCGGACACCGATACGGAAAAGCTCAAGTGGTGGCTCTTCAAGGATTGACGGTTCGCCCGCGGGCCGACCTAAAGGTCGGCCCCTACATTCGGCAATGACATGAACGGGCGACCGGGGACGGTCGCCCCTAAGGCTGGGACTCGCGCGTTACCGACGTAGGGGAGGGTCTCCTGACCCTCCCGTTTTACTCTCACCCCGGCCCTCCCCCAAATGTAGGGCGGGGATTTTAATCCCCGCCGCTTCGCCCCTCTCCCCCACCCTCTCCCCAGAGGGGGGAGGGGATTTTAGGGCAGCCCTCACCCCTGGTTGCGATGATGTAGGGGCGACCCTCTGCGGTCGCCCGTGGACCGTAGCTTTCACTTGACGTGGGATCAATTTCCGTCTACACTAATTCCGGTTATTCGGTTATCGCAAAATTACGAAAAGGAGACGCGCCGTGCCCGAAGCACCCACCCTCGCGGATTTCAAGGAAACGGCAAGGCTCTTCCGCGCCCTCGCCCACCCCCTCCGCCTGGCCATCACCTGCGGCCTGGCGCGCTCGCCGGTCACCCAGGGCGAGATAGTCGCCGTCCTGGGGCGGCCCCAGAGCACCATCGCCCAGCACCTGGCCAAATTGCGCTCGGCCGGGGTCGTCTCGGGCAGCCGCGAGGGGGCCCAGGTGGTCTTCCACGTCACCGACCCGGCGGCGGGCGCCGTCATCGAGGCCGTCTGCCGCCAGCGGCACAGCTCCGCCCTCAAGGAAATAACCTGGGAGGAGCTCGGCGCCCTCGACTGGAATTCAATCTAAAAAAAATTTCGGATAAATCGCAAAAGGAGCCGACCATGGCGGGTTTAGGAAAAAAAGCACGGGAGCATCTCCGGGAGCGTTTCCCCGGCCGGGTGACCTTTGACAAAACCGAGCGGATGCTCTATGGCCACGACATCGCCTCGGTCCCCAAGCTCTTGAAGCCGCTCATCGGCGGGACCGTTCCCCGCGCCGTGGTCCAGCCGGCGGACGAGGGGGAGCTGGTCGAACTGGTGACCTGGGCCTGCGGGCGCGGCATCCCGCTCACCCCGAGGGGCAAGGCCACCTCGGGCTACGGCGGCGTCCTGCCGGTCAAGAAGGGCCTGGTGGTGGATTTCTACCGGATGCGGGACGTCCTGGAGATAGATGCGGGGAACCTCACCGCCGCCGTGGAGCCGGGCATCACCTGGGAAGAGCTCGACGAGCGATTGAAACCGAAAGGCCTGACCCTGCGCACCTACCCCACCAGCTACCCCTCCTCGACGGTGGGGGGCTGGCTGGCCCACGGGGGCGCGGGCCTGGGCGGCTACGAGTACGGCTACTTCGCGGACAACGTGGTCTCGGCCCGCGTGGTTCTATCCTCGGGCGAGGTGCGCGAGCTAGCCGGGGACGACCTCGACCTCGTTTCCGACGCCATGGGCACCACGGGCTTCATCAGCCGGGTGACCGTCCGGGTCATGCCCGCCGAGGAGCTGGACGTCATCTCCATCTCCTGCGCCGACGCCCACGACCTCCAGCGCTTCATCGAGCGCGTCCTGGCCGAGGGGCTGCCGGTCTGGTCCATGATGTTCATCAACCCGCGCATGGCCAAGCTGAAGAACCTGTCACCCCTGCGCGAGCACCACGGGGAGCCGGCCGAGGAGCGGGTCCTTCTGCCCGAGACCTACGTCATAACCCTCACCTTCCGCAAGCGCGACGCCGAGCGCATCCACACTTACTTCGATTCCCCGCACCCCGAGTGCTCCGCCGAGATACTCACCGACAGAATCGCCCGGCACGAGTGGGAGAACCGCTTCAACCTGATGGTGGTCAAGCGGCTCGGACCGTCCCTGGTCCCGGCCGAGGTGGTCGTTCCTTTAAAAACGCTGGGCGACGTGATGACCGAGATCGAGGAAAAGCTCCGGCAGCCGGTGGTCAAGGAGGCGGTCATTATCCGCGAGGGTCGGGGCGGCGGGCCGGAGGTGGTGATTCTCGGCTTCATCCCCGCGGACGAGCGGCGCTTCGGCTACACCTTCCTCTTCGCCCTGTCGCTCTCGATCATGAAAATCGCGCGGCGGCACGGCGGCCGTCCTTACGCCACCGGCCTCTACTTCGCCGGCCTGGCCGACGGAATTTTGGGCGCCGGGAGGGTCAAAAGGCTCCGGGGCGCGAAGCGCGAGGCGGACCCCAAGGGGCTGCTGAACCCGCGCAAGGTGCTCTCCAACGGCCTGGTGGGGGCGTTCATGGGCCTGGCGGGGTTCTTCGAGCCGCTGGTCCGGGCCCTGGGGAACGGTGTCTCCGTGGAAATAGGCGAGCGGCCGAAGAAGCCGGTCCGGGGCATCCCCGCCGACGTGGCCTGGTACGCCTACTCCTGCTCCCAGTGCGGCTACTGTGTGGACACCTGCGACCAGTTCTACGGTCGGGGGTGGGAGAGCCAGAGCCCGCGCGGCAAGTGGTACTGGCTCCGCCGGATGATGGAAGGCAAGGTCAAGTGGGACCAGGCGATGGTGGACACCTTCCTGGTCTGCACGACCTGCGAGCTGTGCAACCTGCGCTGCTCGGCGTCGCTGCCCATCGAGCCGGCCTGGATGAAGCTGCGCGGCAAGCTGATTCAGGACGACGGCCGGATGACCTTCCCGCCCTTCGAGGTGATGGGGGCCGCGACCACGGCCCAGGGGGACATCTGGGCCGGGTATCGGAAGAACCGCGCCGACTGGTTCCCGGAGGATTTGATCCAAAAGCACGGCCCCGGCGTCAAGGCCCCGGTGGTCTACTTCGCCGGCTGCACCGCCAGCTACGTCGAGAACGATATCGGCCAGGCCACGGTGCGCCTTCTGGACGAGGCGGGGGTGAACTTCACCTACCTGGGCCAGCGCGAGAGCTGCTGCGGCACGCCGATGCTCGTGGCCGGGAAGTGGGACGTCTTCGGCGAAACGGTGCGCAAGAACATCGAGGCGGTCCAGGCCGCGGGCGCCAAAACGGTGGTCACCTCCTGCCCGGCCTGCGACATGATGTGGCGCCACCACTACGCCGGCTGGGCCAAGGAGCTCGGCCTCGAATACGACATAAAAACCCGGCACTACTCGGAAATCATCGCGGAGAAGCTGGCCGCCGGGGAGTTCAAGTTCCCCGATAACGGCGGCAAGAAGGAACGGGTCACCTGGCACGACTCCTGCCACATCGGGCGCGTGTCCGGGGTGTACGAGGAGCCGCGGGCGATGATAAAGGCCGTTCCCGGCGTCGAGTTCGTCGAAATGGCGCACAACCGCGAGGAGGGACACTGCTGCGGCTCGGTGCTCACGCTCATCAAGGACCCGCCCGTGGCCGCCGACATCGGCGAGGGGCGCCTGGCCGAGGCCGTGGACGCCGGGGCCGAGAAGGTCCTGGCCCTCTGCCCCTGCTGCGAGTTCCAGCTCCGCGTCAGCCGGGACAAAAAGGACGTTAAGGTCCAGGTGCAGGACCTGGCGCGCTTCGCCGCCGGGAAGCTCGGCTACGACTTCCCCGACCCCGAGCCCGAGGTCCGGCGCCAGTGGGCCGTCTTCGAGAAGATGATCGCCCTCATGACGCCGGTGGGCTTCGCCGACCTCATGGACACCATGTGGCCGGAACTCTTAAAGGCCATGCCGCTGGGCATGGGCGCAATGATGCGGTTCATCGGGAAGCTGGGGCCGGTGGGCGGCGGGATGCTCTTTTTGATGCGGCCGCTCTTCCCGATTCTCTTCCCGATGCTGTTGCCGGGAATGATGCCCAAGGTCATGGCGACCATGCTGGAGCGCATCGGGGGGATTGTCCCCCTGCCAGACTACATGGCCGAGCAGATGCCGGAGCTGATGCCGGGGGTGATGGACCGGCTGCTGCCGCACATGGTCAAGGACCTGGTGCCGCACGCGGTGCTGAAGATGATTCATTTCTTGCGGACGCAGAAGAAGAAGGCGGCCGCGACGGCGGCGGGTTAGTCGCCGTCGGGGGTGGTGGTTATCGAGGACCAACGTAGGGGCCGACCTTTAGGTCGGCCCGAGGGCGACCGCAGAGGACTCGTCCTACGGGTCGCCCCTACGTCATCGCAACCAAGGGTGAGGGCTGCCGTGGCCCCCTCTCCCTTTTAGTGAGAGGGTGGGGGTGAGGGTCGGGGCAAATAATGAAAAAAACGGCGGGGTTAGGAAACCCCGCCCTACGGAATTGGATTGAATCGCACATCACCCTCGTAGGGGCCGACCTTTAGGTCGGCCCGCGGCGGCCCGCAGAGGACTCGTCCTACGGGGCCGCCCTACATCATCGCAACCGAGGGTGAGTGGTGAAGCGGGCAGGTGTGGACACCCGCCCCTACATCATCACAACCTCGTTTTGCCCCCCTCCCGAGCCCTCCCCCCAGAGGGCGGTGGGGATTGTGGTAGCCCTCACCCTAGCCCGTAGGCGCGCCTCTCCCCAGAGGGGAGAGGGGAAATGAGATTTCACCCGTAAAAAAAGGGACCGCGCGGGCGGTCCCCTTCTTCACGCGGATGAGAAATACCAGGCTCCGGGGCGGCTAGCTGCCCGCCGCCTTCTGCATCTCCTCCAGGGCCTTGAGCGTCTCGGGGTCCAGGCCCTCCATGCCGCTGGGCATCCCGCCGCCGCCCGGCTGCATCATCGCCGCGCCCATGAACATCATCATCAGGGCGTTGGCGTCAATCTTCGTCGGCTTGGCGGAGGTGAGCTGGCTCACGTAGCCCGACTGTCCGTAATCGGACAGGACCAGGGGCTCCTCCCCGTCCTTGGTGACGATCTTGACCAGGCCGAAGAAGGGCACCTCGGGGGAGAAGTAAATCTCCGCGGTCTCGCCCTCGTAGGTGACCAACACTTTGTCGCAGGCGTAGGTCTTGCCGGCGACCTCGGCGGTGACGCCCCTGACCAGCTCGAAGGTCGGCATCACGACTTCCTCGGCCGCCTTCTCGCCGCCGTAGGACTTCTCCATCTCCTGGGCCATCTCCATGCCGGCGGCGGCCTGATCGCCGATGAGCTTGGTGAAGCTGGGGATGTCTATCTCGAAGGCCTGGCCCTCGGCCTCCACGATGAGGCGCAGGACGGTCTGGTTGAACTCGTCGAGGCCCTTCTGGATGTCCTCATTCGTGGGCTGGCCCTTCGCTTCCACGCCCTGCGTGGCCATGGCGTCCGCCAGGAGGCCTTCCTCGGGAATCTTGGGGTCCTGGAGCCAATCCACGACATCTTTCCCGAACTGCACGTAGGCCTCTTTCTCGACCAGAACCTTTATGACGACCTTCTGGCCCTCGGCGGGCACGGCCACTTCGATCCAGTAGCCGGGGACGCCCCCGAACTCCTCCTCACCGACCAGGGCCAGGGTGACCTCGCCCACGTCTTTGCCCGTGTAGGTGACCCATTCGCCGAGCTCGGTGGTGAAGGTGGGGGGACCGACCGGGACGACATCGGCCTCGCCTCCCTCACCCTCCGCGGCCTTCTCCTCGCAGCCCACGAGGCCGAAGAGGAAAGCGAGGGCGATAAGGAGCATGAAAACCTTGGCGTGCTTCAACATGAACCTCCGTTTAAGCGTGAGAGTATCGCTTCGAGAAACGAGTATAGCGGCGCTCCGCGGGGGTGTCAACCTCACAGGAGGCGGTCCAGGACGAGCCGGACCTCCAGGACGCCGGAGTCCAGGCCCGAGTCCTGGCTGAGGGCGTAAACCACCTCGAGGCCGCCCACTCCCAGGTTGACGACGAGGCCGATCCCGTAGCCGAGGGCCCGCCTCCATATCGTCCGGGTCGTGAATGGCGCGGTGGAGATCGGTTGGTAGTAGGCGAAATCGCCGAAGGCGAACAGGCGCCCCGAATCCCCCAGCCGAAGGCGGTACTCGGCCGTGGCGAGGGCGTATGCGTCGGTGGGCATCTCGTGGGCGCGGTACCCGCGGGGCCGGGCCACGCCGCCCAGGTAGAAGCAGTCCAGGGATGCCGGCGGCCGGACGTCGGCGATTCCCCCCTCCGCCAGGAGCGCCAGGGTGTGGGGCTCGATGGGCGTCCAGTAGCCGTCTACGCCCAGGCGGGCCTGGAGCGGCGTCTCCCGCCGCGCATCGTAGCGCCGCTGGCCGGCTCCCAGCTTGCACCACAGGTCGAGGCCGTCGGTGGGGTCGCGCGGCCGGTCGGTGTAATCCAGAAGGGCCCCCAGCCCGGCGCCCATAAACGCGCTCGACCCCACGCCCTCCTGGGAGTCGGAAGAGAACCGGGCGGCGAGGGATATCTCGAGGTGGTCTCCCAGCGGCTGGCGCAACTCGGCCTCCCCCGAGTCGGAGCGGCGGTCGGAGCGCAGAAGGCCGGTGTAGGTGAGCCCCAGGGACGCCAGAGTGCCGAAGAGGAACCGCTTGGTGTATCCCGCCCGGTAGTCGGCGTTGTCGGCGGATGTCCGCCGGTACAGCCCGGCGAGGTCGTGCCCCCCGCCGCCGAGGTTGGCGAGCTTGAACTGGAGTTCCCCGAAGAGCCCGGTCCCGTCCCCCGTCTCGCCGAGGCCCAGGGCGCCGTCGAAATACACCGTCCGCGCCGGCTCGGCCTCGAGCCGCAGGGTCGTCCCGTCGAGAGTGAGAGCGACGCGGGCGTAGTAGCCCGTCCGCTCCATGCGTCGCCGGGCCGCCTCCAGGGCGTCGGGGGTCAGGGGGTCGCCCCGCGCCAGCCCCAGGGCGGCCAGGGCGGTGAGCCGCGCGTCATCGTCCAGGCCGACGACCTCGAGGGTGTCCACGCAGGTGAGGTCGCCTTCCGACAGCTCGAGGGTCAGGCTGAGCGACCCGTCGGGCGCGCGCCTCGGCTCGACCATCTCCATGCCGGCGTTCAGGTAGCCCGCCGAGGCGTATAGGTCGCCCACGGCCCGCATGAGGCCGTTTGGCCCGTCCCTGCGCCAGCCGGTGCGCGCCGCCGCCTCGACCAGCCGCGGCTCGACGGCCAAGGCTCCGTTCACCGTCAGAGCGCCCAGGGCGGCCCGCTCGCCCCGCTCCACGGCGACCCGCAGCCGGACGCCGCCCTCGCGCCGGATGAGCTCCGGGGTGAGCCGGGCGTCCAGGTAGCCCTCCGCGGCCAGGGAGGCCGCCGCCTCCTTGAGCGCCAGATCCGCCTGCTCCTCGTCGAACTCCTCCCCCACCCGGAGCGCGGCCAGCGCGGGCAGCTCCGCGCCGTCCCCTTCCAGGCCCACCAGGGGGACCGCTCCGGCCGAGACGGCCAGGACGATCATGAGCGATGCGGTGGTATATTTCACGGACGATTCCCCAGATTCAAGAAGGGGAACGGCCCACGGCGTTCCCCGTCAAACCGGTCCCCCGACGAAGGGATCAGTGCAGGCGACCCTGCCACGGATGGCCCTCGTTCCAGCCGGCGTAGGACTCGTAGTCCACGAAGTACACCTTGAGGTCGGCCTCCGACTCGTAGTCCACGTAGTAAATGACCACGTCGGCTTCGGACTCGTAATCCACGAAATACCACAGGGCGTCCTCGCCGTCGGCGTAGCTCTCGTAGTCCACCACGTAGACGTTCAAATCGGCGTAGCTCTCGTAGTCCACGATGTAGACGTTGAGGTCGGCCTCCGATTCGTAGTCGGCCACGTAGACGTTGCCCGCCGGGGCGGGGGCGAACATCGCCAGGGCCAGGACCGCCGGGAGCTTCTTCACCGCTCACCTCCCCGTCGTGCGTTGCGGACCCGCGGCACGTTCAAAGTATAGGCCGTTTCGGCGCCGATCTCAACGTTCACTCGGAGTAAGGCGCCAGCGACTCCTCGCCAAAGTCCTCGTTCCCCGGGGCATACCACCGCCCCCGCCATCCGTTCCCTTCTTTCTCGTACACGGAGACGCCGTAGGTGCCCTGGTTGAATCCGGCCACGAGCCAGTCTCCGACGGGAAGCGCGCCGCCGGGAATCTGCTCCTCCCCCACGGTCCAGCGCAGCACCACGGCGCCGTTCCAGGGCTTGGCCTGAAGGAAGCCCTGGTACTCCGCCCCGTCGGGGCCTTTCCCGGTCACCTCGAACGCCGCGTCCTCGGGCCACGCGCCCAGGGTCGGCGGTTCGCCGGAGACCTCGCCGATGAACGACGCCAGAGGCGAGCCGGCGCGCGAGATGCAGATGGCGGAAACAAAGCGGCTTCGAGGCGATAGACGCCGATGTCCAGCCCCCCGGGGCCGACCCGGGCCACGGCGAAGAGGCCTTGCCCGAAGGTCATCCCCACCCCCCGGGCGTCGTGCCCCCCGCCGGTCCAGACGAGCTCGAAGGCCGCGGGATTTTCCCCGCAGCGCGTGATGGTCACCTCGGTGGAGAAGGGTGCGCCGCCGGGAGGGGTAGAGAGCGAGGAGTAGGTCACGCAGGGAGGGAAATCGGTCGCGTCCCCGAGAGGCCCGGGGAGGGGCGACGGGCCGTCGTTCGACGGAGGCGTCCCGGTCTCGTCGGGGACCGGGGCCTCCTCCCCGCCGCAACCGGCCAGGAGGGCGGCGGCGATGAGGAGCGCGATCGTCGAGAGAACGGCGGTTTTTGGCATCGAGCGGCGCCCACGCGCGGTTCATCCGGGCCGTAGTGAAGGGTGATTATACCCGCAAGGGCCGCTCCGGGCAACGAGAGACCTCGGGGAAGGGGATACGGTGAGCGAACGCTCATTTATGGAAAGGGCGGCATACAGAGCTGCCGCCCTACGCCGTATCGTATTGGATGTAGGGCGGGGATTTCTATCCCCGCCGCTTTACCCCTCACCCCGGCCCTCCCCCCAGAGGGGGGAGGGGGTAAACAGCGGCCCCCGCCCCGGTCCCTACCGCCGGCCCACCGCTCCGGGCACGGTCTCGGCGAACCGCGGCAGGACCTGGCGCAGGACGTTCCCGGTGTAGGATTCCTCGATGAGGGCGACCTTCTCCGGCGTGCCCTGGGCGATCATCCGCCCGCCGTCGTCCCCGCCTTCGGGGCCCAGGTCCACGATGTAGTCCGCGTTCTTTATCACGTCCAGGTTGTGCTCGATGACGATGACCGTGTTGCCCATGTCCACGAAGGTCTGCAGCACGCCCAGGAGCTTGGCGATGTCGGCGAAGTGCAGGCCGGTGGTGGGCTCGTCGAGGATGTAGACGGTCTTGCCGGTGGAGCGCTTGGTGAGCTCGCGGGCCAGCTTGACGCGCTGGGCCTCGCCGCCGGAGAGGGTGGTCGCCGGCTGGCCGAGCTTGACGTAGTCCAGGCCCACGCTGGTGAGGGTCTCCAGCATCCGGGCTATCTGGGGGATGTTGCGGAAGAGCTCCAGCGCCTCGGAGACGTCCATCTCGAGCACGTCGGCGATGTTGTAGCCGCGGTAGCGCACGGAGAGGGTTTCCTTGTTGTAGCGCTTGCCGTGGCAGACGTCGCAGGTGACGTAGACGTCGGGCAAGAAGTGCATCTCGATTTTGATGAGCCCGTCGCCCTGGCAGGCCTCGCATCTCCCGCCGCGGACGTTGAAGCTGAAGCGCCCCGGCGTGTAGCCGCGGACCTTGGCCGCGGGGAGCTGGACGAAGAGCCTCCGGATGTGGTCGAAGACCTTGATGTAGGTGGCGGGGTTGGAGCGGGGGGTGCGGCCGATGGGGCTCTGGTCAATGTCTATGACCTTATCAACCTGCTTGAGGCCGGCTATCTTCTCGAAGGGGCCGCCGTGCAGCCGCGTCTGCCGCAGGCCCGTGGCCAGCGCGGGGAAGAGCGTCTCGTTCACCAGCGAGCTCTTCCCCGACCCGGAGACCCCGGTGACCGCCGTGAAGGTGCCCAACGGGATGCGCAGGTCCACGCCCTTCAGGTTGTGGTGGGTGCAGCCGTAGAGCTCGAGGAAGTGGCCGTTGCCCGGTCGGCGCCTCTCCGGGACGGCGATGGCGAGGTCTCCGGCGAGGTAGCGGCCGGTGAGCGAGCCCGGCTTCTTCTTTATCTCGTCGGGGGTCCCCTGGGCCACGATGTGGCCGCCCATGTGCCCCGCGCCGGGGCCGAAGTCCACTATCTGGTCCGCCGCCAGCATAGTCGCCTCGTCGTGCTCCACCACGATCACCGTGTTCCCCAGGTCTCGGAGGTCGGTGAGGGTCTTGATGAGCTTGACGTTGTCGCGGTGGTGCAGGCCGATGGAGGGCTCGTCCAGGATGTAGAGCACGCCGACCAGGCCGCAGCCTATCTGGCTGGCCAGGCGGATGCGCTGGGCCTCGCCGCCGGAGAGTGTCGGCGCCGAGCGGTTCAGCGACAGGTAGTAGAGCCCCACGTTGACCAGGAACCCCAGACGGGAGCGGACCTCCTTCAAGAGCTCCTGGGCTATCTTGCGCTCGGTGTCGGTGAGGGTGAGGTTGGCGAAGAACCTGACCAGCTCGCTGACGGGCAGCTCGCCCAGCTCGTGGATGTTGAGATCGTCGAGGGTCACGGCCAGGGTCTCGGGACGGAGCTTCTTGCCCTCGCAGACCTTGCAGGGCAGGCTGGTGAAGAAGCGGCTGTAGAACTGCCGGGCCGCGTCGGACTTCGTCTCCCGGTAAAGCCGGTGGAGGTTTTCGATGACCCCGGTGTAGGCGTGGGTGCTGGAACCGGAGCCGTGCTCGTACTCCCAGGTGAACTTTATCTCCTCGTCCTCGGAGCCCTCGAGGATGATCTGGTGGACCTCGAGCGGGAGCTCGGCCCAGGGGGTGTCCAGGCTGAAGTTGTAGTGGCCCGCCAGGCTCTCCAGGCGCGACAGCCGCCAGGTCTTCGTCTCGTCAATCTTGCCCCAGACGGCCACGGCGCCCTCGCGGATGGAAAGCGTGGGGTTGGGCACCACCAGGTCCGGGTCCACCTCCAGGGTGGAGCCCAGGCCGCCGCATGAGGGGCACATCCCCTGGGGGCTGTTGAAGGAGAACATCTGGGGGGAGAGCTCGGGGAATGATATGCCGCAGACGGCGCAGGCGTTGTGCTCCGAGAAAATGGCCCGGCCGCCGGCGTCGAAGTGGGGGACCTCGCCGTCAATCTCCTCGCCGGGGGCGCCCTCCCTCTCGGACAGACGGGCCAGCGCCTCGGCCACCGCGCCGGAGAGGCCGTCCGAGTCCTTGACCAGCACGATGGCTATCACGCCGTCCGCCAGGCGCAGGGCGGTTTCGATGGAGTCGGTGAGCCGGGCGCGGATGTTCTCGCTGGCGATGAGCCGGTCCACGATGACCTCGACGTCGTGGGGCCGCTTGCGGTCCAGACCGGCAATCCCGACCAGCTCCTCCATCCGAGCGTCTATGATCGCCCGGACGAACCCCTGCTGGCGCAGGCTTTCCAGGAGGTTCTTGAACTCGCCCTTCCGGTTGTTGACCACCGGGGCGTTGACCATGAAGCGGGTCCCGGAGGGGAGCTTCATCACCTCCTCGACTATCTGCTCGGCGGTCTGGGAGCCGATGGGCCGGCCGCAGCTCGGGCAGTGGGGCTTGCCCACCCGCGCGTAGAGGACGCGGAGGTAGTCGTAGATTTCGGTGATGGTGCCCACGGTGGAGCGGGGGTTGCGGCTGGCGGCCTTCTGCTGGATGCTGATGGCCGGCGAGAGGCCGGTTATCTGGTCCACCTTGGGCTTTTCCATCTGCCCCTGGTACTGGCGGGCGTAGCTGGAGAGGCTCTCGACGTAGCGCCGCTGGCCCTCGGCGTAGAGCGTGTCGAAGGCCAGGGAGCTCTTCCCGGAGCCGGAGACGCCGGTGAATACCACCAGGCGGCCCCGGGGGATGACGAGGTCTATGTTCTTGAGGTTGTGCTCGCGGGCCCCGCGGATGGTGATGTCTTCCATATTTTTTGTTGGGTGTGGTGGAGAGCCGATTCTAATCGTTCAATAATAAATGAAAAGGTCACCGGAGTCAAGGCTGGAGGGGGAAATTCCCCCCCGGAGGGTCGAACCCCCACGTGAAGTTGACGTGATGATTGAATACCCTTACGCGGGAAACTTCCCCGCGGTTCCTGAGCCCGACCGGCGTTCGCGACCGGCGGGGGCCCTTCGACGCGGACCGCGACCCGCCGGTCGTCCGGGTGACGGGGACTCTCTCGACCCGGCCTTGACCGTGGAACGGATGTTGCTATAATCTCGATTGAGGTTGTATCGGAAGAGATGCGTTTTCTCATTCCAGCGCTGGCGCTCTTTATCGTGACCGCGGCCTGCGCCGAGGAAGCGGTCCTGCGCCCCGGGGAGACGCTGGAGGCGCTGGCCGAGCGCGCGATGGGCCAGGCCGGACTCTGGCGCCTGCTCCTGGCGGTGAACGAGGACCTGGCCGGTCGCGACCCCCAGGTCGGCGAGCGGCTGACGCTCCCCGGTCCCGATGTGGGGTGGGCGGAGTTGGTGGCGGGCGACGGCAACGTCGTGGTCGGCCGGGAGCACGGCGGGTTCGAGCCGCTCCACTCCGACACCGCCGTGGCCCCCGGCGACACGGCGCGCACGGGGGAGCTCTCCACCGCGGAGCTCTCGGTGGGCGGCGCCCGGGTCATCCTGGCCCCCTTGACGGGACTGAGCCTCGAGGGATCCGTGCGGAGCGAGGGGGCGAGCTCGACCCTGCTGGAGCTCCTCTACGGTCGGGTGAGGGCGGTGCTGGACGTTATCCTGGGCGAAGGCGGGGAGTTCCGCATCGGCGGACCCACGGCGGTGGCCCTCGTCCGCGGAACGGATTTCGAGGTCGCTTCGCCCGACCCCGGCGTGACGCAGATAGCCGTTTTCCGCGGGCGGGTACTGGTAGAACCGCACCTCGTGGGTGAACCCGCCGGGGAGCCCTTCGGTGAACCGTTCGAGCTGGGTCCCGGCGAGGGCGCGGTCATCCGCGAACACAGCGTCGTCCGGTCGGTCCTCCCCGCCGAGCCCGTGTTGCTGCGGCCCGAGGACGGCGCGTCCCTGGTCTTCGCCGCCGACGCCCGGCGGGGCGTGGTGTTCGAGTGGGAGGCCCCCGCGGGGGCGACCCGCGTTCACGTCCAGCTCGCCTTTGATTCGGCCTGTACGCGACTCTACGAGGATCGCGAGCCGGCCGCCGGCGACGAGCTCCGCCTGGAGCTGGTTCCCGGCACGTACTACTGGCGCGCGGCCGCCCTGGACGACAACGCGCTCTCCGGCGCGTTCTCCCCGGCGCGCTCCTTCGAGGTGGTCGTGGACGACACGCCGCCGGACCTGGAGATAGAGGGCTGGCGGCTGGGCGGCGGCGGACGCACCCTCACCCTGTGGGGCCGGACTCTGGACGCGGCCAACCTCGTCGTCGGCGCCGGGCCGGTCCCCCTCTCCGGCGACGGCGGCTTCGAGGCCATCGTGCCCACGGGCGCCTACGACGGCTCGGTGCCCCTCGTCGTGCGCGACGCGGCGGGCAACTCCCGGGAGTACCGCCTCGTGTTCCACATCCCCGACCTGCCGGTGGGCCTGGTGGGGCCCACGGGCGGTACGGGATTGAGCACGCTCGCGTCCGCCCGCGGCCCGGAGCCCTGGTCCCTGCGCGTCGCCCTGGGGGCGGACTACTACGACCGGCTGGTCGGCTCCACCGTTCCGGAGTACACACCCCTCGAGCGCGTGGTCCAGCCCTGGCTGGCCGTCTCCCTCGGCCTCGGCGGCTGGGGGGAGCTCTCCCTCAAGGCGCCCTACGTCAACCAGATTTTTGCGGGAGGCGAGACCTTCGCCGGGATGGGCGACCTGGCGCTTGAGGGGAAGCTGGCTCCCCCCGCGCCCGGCGATTTCGCCTACGCCTTCTACGCGAGGCTCGCCCTCCCGACGGGACCGACCTACCCCGAACGGGACGATGTCGCCCGTTACCGTCCGCCGGTGGACCTGGGTCCCGGAACCCCCGACGGCCGCGCGGCCCTGGCCGCCGGTCTGGCCCTCCAGTACGACTTCCTCAAGGGCGGGGTTCTGGGCAATGTGGGCTACGACTTCGCGGCGGGGGGCGGCCTCGAGGGCGGCATCGGCTTCGTCTGGGCCGCCACGAGCTGGTTCACGCTCTCGGTGGAAAGCCAGTACGCTCTTTCGACGTACGAGGAGTTCTCCCTCATCCCCGGCTTCCATTTCCGCGTCGCCGACCTGGAGCTTTCCCTCACCCTGGGGGTGCCCCTCGGCGGTGACGGCGCCCTGGAAACCGGGCTGGCCGTCGTCCTGTTCGAGCTGTGACCGGGGCGGCTTAGAGATTGCCGTTGAATCCGGCTGTCGGGCGATCCCGCCAAAAGGCCGCTCGCGTGACGGTGGGCGGGTGAAGGGGGTCGGTTGATTCCCTTCGACACGCGACGGGAACGGGCATGCGGGATTCGGTTTTCTTGAAAGCGGCTCTCGGCGTCGCCCTGCCGGCGGCCTCCGCGGCGGCCGACATCCGGGCCTGGACCCCCGCCGACGGGGTGGTTCCCAACCCGGGCGGCGGCGAGGTCGTCATCCGCGAGGCCGAGCTTTCTTACCCCGACGGCGTGGGCGGCTGGTCGGCCCCCGAGCTGAACGTGTTCTACCAGATACGTTTCGGGGAAACCTGGAAGGTCACACTTTGGAAGGCGAAGGGCTCATGAAATACCTCCCCCTGTTTGTTGTTCTCCTTGCGTCCATGGCGTCGGCGGTGACCGTGGAGGAGCTGGCCGTCCAGCCCGACGGTCCCGACTGGGCGGCGCGGGTCGAGGGGATCGGCCTGACCGACCTCGTCGCCGGCCTGGGACGCATCGCCGACGACACCACCCTCTCCGCCGGCGAGAGGCTCGACCGCCTCAGCCGCTTCGCCGCCCTGGAAATCGGGGTGGACGCCCTCTTGCGGGTCACCGGCGACGGGCTTCCCGTCCTGGCGCTCGCCGAGGGTCTGCCGGGGAACCTCCGCCTGCTTCTGGCTTCCTACCGTTGGGTGGAGGACGACGAGGCCCGGGAGCGGCTGCTGGTCGCCCTGTACCTGGGTCTGGACGGGATACGCGACGAGCTGCGGGATTGCGCCCGGAGCGGCGAAGTCGAGTCCGCGCCGGCGGGCGCGCTGTTCAAGCACTTCGG
>JAPLSK010000135.1 GCA_026398675.1 bacterium
TGCCGGTGCTCATCAACCAGTGGGCGAACGTGGTGCGCTGGGAGATGACGACGCGGCCCTTCCTGCGCACCGCCGAGTTTCTCTGGCAGGAGGGCCACACCGCCCACGCCACTGCCGCGGATTGTCAGGCGGAAGTGCTGCGCATGCTCGAGGTCTACCGCGACTTCGTCGAGACCGACCTGGCGATGCCGGTCCATCCCGGGGCCAAGAGCGATGCGGAGAAGTTCGCCGGCGCCGACATGACCTACTCCATCGAAGCGCTCATGAAGGACGGCTACGCGCTGCAGGCCGGCACCTCACACAATCTCGGCCAGCACTTCGCGAAGGTCTTCGACATCACCTTCCTGGACGAGGACGAGTCCCAAAAGCACGTATGGCAGACGAGCTGGGGGGTGAGCACCCGCGCGGTGGGCGCCGTGGTGATGACCCACGGCGACGAGCGCGGCCTGCGGCTGCCGCCCCGGATCGCCCCGGTCCAGGTGATCGTCGTCCCCATCCTCTTCGACAAGACCCGGGACGAGACCCTCCACTACTGCTCCTACGTCACCGAAATACTCTCCGATTTCCGGGTGGAGCTGGACGATTCGGACAAGAGCCCGGGGTGGAAGTTCGCCGAGCACGAGCTGCGCGGGGTGCCGATCCGTCTCGAGGTGGGCCCCCGTGATATGGAGGGGGACCAGGTGACCCTGGTCCGGCGGGACACGGGCGAGAAGCGGCCGGTGCTGGTCTCGGACCTGCCCCGGGTGACGAAGGAGACCCTGGATCAGATCCAGGAGGGGCTTTACCGCCAGGCTCTGGCGTACCGCGAGGAGCTCACCTTCCGGGTGGGCACGCTGGCCGAGCTTTCCGCCGGCCTGGAGGAGAAGCGCGGCCTCTACCACGCACCCTGGTGCGGGGACGCGGCCTGCGAGAACGAGGTCAAGGATAAGACCAAGGCCACCATCCGGCTCCTGCCTTTCAATCAGCCCGAGGAGCGGGGGGCGTGCCTGGTCTGCGGCAAGGAGGCCCGCTGGGAGGCGATTTTCGCCCGGGCCTATTGATTCTAGGGATTCGTAAAACGGCGTGGGCCGGCGCGTGTCAGGATGCGCCGTCGGCCCCTTGCTATAGGTGAGCCAACGTGCTGACACTGGGTTGGACAGGCGGCGTGGCATCGGGCAAGACGACGGCGCTCGATCTCTTGGGCAAGATCGCGCGCCTGGACGTCGTCGAGGCGGACATGCTCGGGCACAGGCTCCTCCGCGAACCGTGGATTCGGGACGCGGTGGTGGAGCTCTGCGGCCGGGACATCCTGGACTCGGGCGGCGAGATCGACCGGGGGTGCCTGGGGAGGATGGTTTTCGCGGACAGGGAGCTCCTCGTCCGCTACAACAATTTGATTCACCCGCCCCTCATCGAGGGCGTCCGCACCGCCGTCGAGGAGGCCCGGAACCGTAACGACGCCGAGGCCTTCGTGGTGGACGCGGCGCTCATCTTCGAGTGGGGGATAGGACGGCTCTTCGATGCGGTGGTGGCGGTTCGGGCCGCCCAGGGACTGGCGCTCAGGCGGTTGCTGCGCGATGGGCTGACGGAAATCGAGGCCCGGCAGCGGCTCAACAGCCAGCTCCGCGAGGAAGTCAAGGTCCAGCGCGCCGACTTTGTCATCATCAACGACAACGACCTGGAAGCGCTCGAGCGGCGCGTCTGGTTCCTCTGGGAGCACCAGCTCGCCCCGCTGAAGAGGGCGAGGGCCACGTGACGCCCCGGCCGGTGGAGGCCATCGGCGCGGCCCGGGTGGTGCCGGTAATCCGCACGACCGAGGCCGGTTTGGCCCTGCCGGCCGCCCGTGCGCTCATCGCCGGGGGGGCATCGGTGCTGGAGGTGGCGCTCACCTGCCCCGACGCGTGTCGTCGGTTGAAATGTTGGAGGAGGCGGTCCGGCGTGGGGCCGCCTTCACCGTTTCGCCTCATTCGGACCCCGCGCTGCTGGAGCGGGCGCGGAGGCTGGATACGCCGCACATCCCCGGCGCGGCCACCCCCACCGAGGCGGTCGCGGCCATCCGGGCGGGAGCGGCTCTGGTGAAAATCTTCCCGGCAAGGGAGCTGGGCGGACCCGCCTACCTGCGGGCGCTCCTCGCCCCCCTCCCGGATATGCGACTTATTCCCGCCGGCGGCGTCTCACTCGACGAGGTCGCCGGTTATTTGGCGGCGGGGGCCTTCGCCGTGGCACTGGGTTCGGAGCTGGTGCGGCGGGAGTGGCTGCGCGACGGCGCCTGGGAAAAACTCCAGGGGGCGATGGAGGACCTTCTTGCCCGGCTTCCGTGAATCGGCGCCCGAGGCGGTGCCCCTGCGCCTGGCCGCGGGGATGCGCCCCGACGAGACCGGCCGTCCCTGGGTTTTAATCGAATCCTCCGCCGGGGAGACCCACCCCGGCTCCTCCCACCTGCTTCGGCTTTCCGAGCTTTGCGCCGACGAGGTCCGCCGCGCCGGCGGCGCGCCTTACCGCTCGTTCTGCACAGACCTCTGCGATGGCGTGGCCCAGGGGACTCCCGCCATGGGTCTCTCCCTCGCCGGCCGCGAGCTCTACGCCCTGGCCGCCGAGCTGCACGCCCGTGGCGGTCACGCCGACGGCGTCCTCTTCCTCTCCTCCTGCGATAAATCCATCCCGGCCCATCTCATCGCCGCGGTCCGGCTGGGCCTCCCGGCTGTCCTGGTGCCCGGCGGGGTGATGCCCCGCTCCGCCGACGGCGGGATCCTGGCCGACGCGGGGGAACTGGCGGCGGCCCGTCGGCGTGGTGAAATTTCTCCGGATGAGTTTGAGGAAAAGAGCCGCGGGCTCTGCCCCGGTCCCGGCGCCTGCGCATTCATGGGCACGGCGGGGACCATGCAGTGCCTGGCAGTGGGGCTCGGCCTGGCGCTCCCCGGCTCGGAGCTCCTGCCGCCTCTCGGTCCCGCGCAGCTCTCGGCCTGCCGGCGGTCGGCCCAGACGCTGATGCGCCTCGTCGGGGCGGGTACGACGCCTCGGGACCTCCTCGACGCGCGTTCGGTTAAAAACGCCGTGGCCCTGCTGGCGGCGCTGGGCGGCTCGACCAACGCTCTCTTGCACCTGGCGGCCCTGGCCCACGAGCTGGGCGTCCCCTTCGACCTGCGCGGGGTGGACCGTATCGCGGCGGAGGTGCCCCGCCTGGTCAACCTGCGTCCGGCGGGCGCGCACCCGACCGATCGTTTCCACCTGGCCGGCGGCGTCCCGGCGGTGGTCGAGCTGCTGACCGGGCTCGGCCTCTTCGATTCCGAGGCCCGGACGGTCTCGGGGAGTTGGGGCGAGGCCCTGGACGACTGGCGCTGCCGGGACGACCCGGAACGCCGGAGCGCCCTTTTAGCCGAGAGTGGCGAGTCGCCCGGAAATTACGTGAGCCCCGGAGCGGACGCCTCCTTCGGTCCTCCGGGCGGGATCCGCGTTCTCTTCGGCAACCTGGCGCCGCGAGGGGCGGTGGTCAAGCTCGCCGGGTTCGAGCGGACGCGCTTCCAGGGCCCGGCCCGCGTCTTCGACTCCGAGGGCGCCGCGCTGGACGCGGTGGCAATCGGGGCGGTGAAGCCCGGCGACGTGGTCGTCCTCGCCCGCCAGGGTCCACGGGGGGCGGGGATGCCGGAGCTGTTCTACCTCTCCGCCGCCATCCGCGAGCACCCCGCGCTGTCGGGCGCGGTGGCCCTGGTCACCGACGGCCGCTTCTCCGGGGCCACCGCGGGGCCGTGCGTGGGCCACGTCTGCCCCGAGGCGGCGGTGGGCGGCCCCCTGGCCCTGGTGCGGGAGGGCGACGCGGTCCTGGTGGACCTGGAGGAGAGGCGTCTGGAGCTTTTGGTGGACGCATCCGAGCTCGAACGGCGGCGCGCCGCCTGGACCCCGCCGGTGCTCCCGGAGGGGTCCGGTCTGCTCGCGCTGTACCGAAAATCGGCCCTCCAGGCCGACGAGGGAGGTGGCTTGGATGCGCGGGGGTAATCGTGCCCAACCGCCCCTGATGTTCACCGCCGGGGAGTTGATGGTGGAGCGCCACGCCCGGCACCCCGGGCACCTGGGGGTGGGGGGCGCCGCGGCGAACGCGGCCCTGGCCTTCGTCCGCACCGGGGGACGGGCGGCCTTCGCCTGCCGACTGGCCGAGGACGAGCACCTGCCGCTCCTGCGAGGCGAGCTCGAGCGCGTCGGCCTGTGGAGCCCCGCCGTCGTAATCGGCGGGCCCTTCAACGCGGTGTACACCATCGGGGCCGACTGCCCCTATGGCCGGTTCGGCTACGCGCGCGAGGGCAGCGCCGGCGGGAGGCTCGCCCCCGACGACCTGGACGGGGAGCCGATTGCCGAGGCAAATATGGTGCTGATTTCCGGTGTCTTCGCCTCGCTGAACCCAACCACCCGGGCGACGGTGCGCCGCCTTCTGGACCTCGCCGCCCCCGGGGCCGCCGTCGCCTACGACGTGAACCACCGCTCCGCTCTGGCCTCGCCCGCGGAGGCGCGGGCGGTGTACGAGGAGCTCTCGCCGCGCCTCGCCTTCGTCAAGGCGGACCTGGACGAGGGCCGGATGCTCTGGGGCGGCGGCGACCCGCTCGAGGTAGCCCTACGCGGGGCGTCCCGACATCCCTTCGTCATGCTCACGCTGGGCGCGAACGGCCTCGTCCTCCTCGCCGATGGGGGACAGGTGGTTGTTCCGGCGACGCCCGCGGAGTGTGTGGACCCCACCGGGGCGGGCGACGCGGCTCTGGGCGCGGCGCTTTTTCACCTCGCCCGGGGGCGGTCCCCCGGGGAGATAGGCCGGGCCGCGGCGGACGCCGGAGCGCGGTGCGTCGAGTCCCTCGGCGCTTGGGGCTATACGGTCGGGAATCCCGCCTGACGGGCGTTTTCCTAAAAAAAACGGACGGTCCGGGCGGTCCGCCGCCCCTACCCGGACCCGCCGGGATCCGTATCTCTTGACAGGACGCGGAGCCGTCTGGTAGTTTCCTATCTGAAAATATCGGCCAGTCCCCCACATCTACAGTCCGAGCCGAAACCTTGGTCCCGAGCTTACAGAAACTCCTCTCGGCGCTGCGTCGCCTGCCCGGCGTGGGCCCCAAATCGGCCCAGCGCATCGGGTACCATCTCCTCCGCGCGACCCGTGAGGAGGCCGCGGAACTGGCGCGGGCCATGGTCGCCCTCAAGGACCGCGTCGGTCTGTGCTCGGTCTGCGGAAACGTGGCGGAGCGGGCGGAGGGGTCGTCGGAGAAGACGCCGCTCGAGTGCCCGATCTGTACCGATCCCCGGCGGGACAGGAGCCGCCTCTTGATCGTCGAGGAGCCCTACAACGTCGAGGCCTTCCAGAAGACGGGGGTTTACGACGGGCTGTACCACGTGCTGGGCGGGCTCTTCGACCCCCTGGCCGGGATCGGGGCCGTGGAGCTTGGCCTGGACGCGCTGGCCCGGCGGGTTTCCGGAGGATCGTTCCGGGAGGTGATTCTGGCCACCAGCCCCACCACCGCCGGTGAGGCCACCGCCAGCTACCTCCACGAACTTTTGAAACCCTTCGGCGTAACACTGACGCGGATCGCCGTCGGCCTGGCGCCCGGGGCCGATGTGGATTACGCCGACGAGGTCTCCCTGCGCCTGGCCCTGGAGGGTCGGCGGGAGTACGGGTACACCGGGAAATAGGGGGCTGGGGGCATTCGCATGGAGCGTACCGCTCAATCTTACGCCCACGGGGAAATAGGACCCCAGGGGAGCGGGCGGCCCGGGAAAATGGGTTTATACATACGGAACGCTTTTTGCTATAATTACTTACCCCTTCAACGGTCTCTCATCGGGGAGGGCATCTCGGAATCGGACCGGTCCCCCGGGTCAAGGGGTACGTGGGCCCGTAGGGGCGGGGCTCCGTCCCCGCCCGCGGGCGACCACGGAGGGTCGCCCCTACTCTTCGCTCGGTTCGGCCCCGGGGAGACCGGGTGGATATGGGCCCCTTACAAAAGAGACAAGGGGTTTAAACCCCTTGTTATCTGGGTCACTTACGGTGGGCCACCACTTTTCAGGATGGAGCGGATAGTCCACAGCCGGACTGACTCCTCCATCTTGGGATAAATTACTGTGGGCCAACCCTTTTCAGGAGGACTCTTTCCTCATGGCTCAAACCGTTGAACTGTTCGAGGAAGACTACCAGATAATCAACCAGACCCTGTCGCGCCTGCTGACGGAGTCCAACGCCCGTATCGTGCTCCTCGTGGACCGCTCGGGGCAGCTCATCAGCTCCCACGGCGACACGTCGAACATGGACTCGACGGCCTTCGCCAGCCTGTCGGCGGGCAACTTCGCCGCCACCAGCGCCCTGGCGAAGATTCTCGGGCAGGACGAGTTCAGCGTCCTTTTTCACCAGGGCGAGAAAGAGTCCATCCACATCTCCGTCGTGCAGAGCCGGGTGATTCTGGTCATCGTCTTCGACAACCGCACCTCTCTCGGGTTGGTGCGCCTGCGGGTCAAGAAGGCGCTGGAGGAGCTCTCCACCGTCTTCGAGAACATCTTCTCAAAGCTCGGCGCCTCCGGACACCAGAGGACCCTGGATTCCTCTTTCGCCTCCGTCGCCGAAAGCGAGATAGACAACCTCTTCCGGGATTGATCCGCCCCTCCCGGCAGGTGATGGACCCGAACCCGACCAGAAATGATCGCGGGACCCCTACAGGGTACAGAACCCGACGCCGTCCACGTCCTTTAGTTTTCGCGCCTTCCCGACAAGGACGACCTAGATGTCACTGATCAACTACGGCAGCAAAGAGATAAACTGCAAAATCGTCTACTACGGCTGCGGTCTGTGCGGGAAGACCACGAATCTTCTCTACGTCCACAAGAAGATAGACCCCGCCTCGAAGGGCAAGCTGGTGAGTCTGGCCACCGAGACCGACCGCACACTCTTTTTCTACTTCCTCCCCCTCGACCTGGGCACCATCCAGGGCTTCACCACCCGTTTTCACCTCTACACCGTGCCGGGACAGGTCCACTACGACGCGAGCCGGAAGCTCATCCTCAAGGGGGTGGACGGCCTGGTCTTCGTCGTGGATTCCCAGATCGAGCGCATGGAGGATAACCTGGACAGCCTGGAGAACCTCAAGGTGAACCTCCACTCCCAAGGCTACGAGTTCAACGACCTCCCCATGGTGCTCCAGTACAACAAACGGGACTTGGCGAACATCGTCCCCGTGGACGATCTGGAGCGCCAGCTCAACCACCGCGACGACCCGGGTTTCGAGGCGATCGCCACGGAGGGGGTCGGCGTTTTCGACGTCCTGCGGGCCATCTCGAAGCTGGTCCTCGCCGCCCTCAGCCAGTAGCAGACAGCCTGAGAGGAGCCCCGCGGGTACGCTTTCAATCCGCGCTTTCCTTTTTACCATCCAGGGGCGGTCACCCTTCGGGCTAGAGAAATTTTCCCAACGGGCGCATTTACCGGGGTGTGCGCCGCACGCCTTTGGTCAATAAAACTCTGTGCCCCTCCGGTCCGGGGGGCGTAGTAAACTAAAAAAAACCGGCTCATGGCCTTCGACGGTGACCTGAAGAGCTTCTCGCTGCCCGATATCCTGCAGATGCTGCAGATGGGCAAGCGAACCGGTGCTCTGTCCATCCGTCACGGCGAGGAGATAGGCACACTGTACTTCCGCAAGGGAGAGCTGGTCCACGCCACGTACAAGAACCTGACCGGCGAGGAAGCGGCGTACAACCTCCTCAACTGGAAGACCGGCCGCTTCCGCTTCGACACGACCATCTACCCCACCCGCCGTTCCATCGAAATTTCGGCGACGAACCTGATTCTGGAGGCCGCCCGTCGGTCCGACGAGCTGGCGGATCTGCAGACGGATCTTCCACCTCCGGACACCGTTCTCCACTTCGCCAATGTCGCCGGAAAGGTGGACGACATCCACCTCTCAACCGACGAGTGGAAGGTCCTCTCCCTGGTGGACGGTCGGCGGAGCATCGCCGCAATCTGCGCCGACAGCGAGATTGACGAGGTTTCCACCCTCCAGATCATCGAGAAGCTCCTGGGTATCGGATTGCTGCAGCAACTCGGCGGTGATCCGCCTCTGGGCGATGACGGGCCGCCCACGACGTCCACCGACTGGGATCAGCCGCCCCTCTGACCCGCCGGACCCCGGTGTGGGTTTCACCGGAGGCGGAGGTGGTGGACGGTTCTTCGCGGGCCGGTCGCTTGTGATCGAGCACGGGGTTTTTTTAGCGTAATCCGGGGCTGCAACGATGGACAACCTGCTCATTTTCCTGAACCCGATCCAGCTCCAAGCGGTGACTCACCGTGGGTCGCCGCTTCTGGTACTGGCCGGGGCGGGAAGCGGGAAGACCAGGGTGGTGACCACCCGGGTGGCCCATCTTATTGACCAGGGCGACGCCAAGCCCGACGAGATTCTGGCGGTGACGTTCACCAACAAGGCGGCGACCGAGATGCGGGTCCGGGTGGATTCGCTCATCGGTGAGCGCACCGGCGCCGCGACCGCCGCCAGGGTCTGGGTTCACACCTTCCACGCCTTCTGCGCCCGCCTGCTGCGGCGCGAAATCGCCCACATCCCCGGACGGGAGAGCGAGTTCGTCATCGCCACCCAGGCCGACCAGTTGGCCATCCTCAAGCGGCTGGTCGGACCGGGTGAGGGGCCCGGCTCGCTGAAGCCCACCGACGTCCTGGCGGTCATCGAGCGGGCCAAGCACAACCTGGTGGAGCACGAGGCGTTCCCGGCCCACACGGCCCACGAGAAGAGAATCAAGGCCCTCTATGAGAGCTACCAGACGGAGCTCCTCGATTCGGGAGCCCTGGACTACGCCGACCTGATTTTGGTCACGGTGAAGCTTTTTACCGAATTCCCGGAAATACTCAAGCGCTGGCGGAGCCGCTTCAAGCACATCCTGGTGGACGAGTACCAGGACACCAACACGGCCCAGCACGAGCTCATCCGGGCCCTGGCCTCTGAGAGCGACGGGCTCGTCATCGTCGGCGATCCCGACCAGAGCATCTACCGCTGGCGCGGCGCCGATCCGTCGAACATCCTGAGCGTCCCCCAGGCGTTCTCGAACGTCCGCCTCATCACCCTGCGGGAGAACTACCGCTCGACCCAGACCATCCTCAAGGCGGCCAACGCCCTCATCTCCCACAACCCGCGCCCGCTCAACCTCGATCGGGACCTGTGGACGCGAGGCGAGGAGGGCGTGAAGATAAGCGTGTACGCCGGGTCCGACGAGTACGACGAGTCGGGCTGGATCGCCACGGAAATCTTCCGATCGGTCAACACGGAGAAGAAGTCGAACTACGCCGACTACGCCATCCTCTACCGCACCAACGACCAGAGCCGGGTCCTGGAGGACGCCCTTCGCAAACGGTCCATCCCGTACACGACCATCGCCGGTTCCCGGTTCTACGACCGCCGCGAGATACGGGACCTCCTGGCCTACCTGCGGCTCATCGTCAACCCCAACGACATCCTCAGCTTCCGCCGGATAATCAACGTCCCCAGCCGCGGGGTGGGAAAAATCTCCGTGGACCGCGTGATGGAGGAGATAGAGCGGAATCCCAACGCTCTCTTCGACACCGTCCGGCGCTGCGTGGACGAGGAGCTGATTCCCCCCAGGGCCCGGCGCGCCGTCGTCCGGCTGATGGACCTCCTCGACGAGTTTACGACGATCCGCGAGCCGGTGGACAAGCTGCTCGAGATGCTCTTGGAGCGCGTGGACTACACGAGCTGGCTGCAGAAGGCGGGCGACGCCGTTTCCCGGCTGGAGAACGTGGAGGAGTTCGTGGACACGGCCCACGATTTCATCTCCTCGAAACCCGACGGCATGTTGGAGGAGTTCCTCGAGGAAGTCTCCCTGGCCGCCCCCATAGACGACTTCGACGAAACCGCGGGGTCCGTGTCCCTTCTGACCCTCCACGCCTCCAAGGGGCTCGAGTTCCCCATCGTCTTCATCACCGGCGTCGAGGATGGGCTTTTGCCCCTGATGTACAGGAGTTCCTCCAGGGAAGATGAAGTAGAGGAGGAGCGCCGCCTCTTTTTCGTGGGGCTGACCCGTGCCCGATACTCGGTCTATCTCACGCGGGCGCTGCGGCGCAATCTCGAGGGCCGCAAGGTGTGGACCAAGCCCAGCCCGTTTCTGAAGGAGTTGCCCGCCAGCCTCCTCGAGGACCACTCCGTCCACAACCTGACCATGTTCGCGACCTCCCAGGACCTTTTGGCCGTGGAGCATGAGCAGGAGCGGGAGAAGGCGAAGAAAGCGGCGCCGGCCTACTCCATCGGGGACCGGGTCTGGCACGAAAAGTGGGGGCGGGGGATAATCCTCTCCCGGGCCGGGGACGGCGACAACCTCAAGCTCACCGTCAAATTCGCCCGCCACGGCATCAAGAAGCTCGTCGCCAAGTTCGCCAGTCTGCAGAAGATGTGAGCCTCGTCAACATCCCGGGACCGGGAGGGAGTGAGGGCTGCCTTTAAAAAAGGGGCTCACCCCGATCTGAAGGTCAGCCCCTACGTCAATCCCCCTCCCCCCTCTGGGGGGAGGCTTGCCTACGGGTTAGGGCGAGGGGCAAAGCGGCGGGGACTAAAGTCCCCGCCCTACATTTAGACTCGTAGGGTTCGGCCGACCGGTCGGCCCGCGTGCGACCGCCGATTGACGCCGCCTAAATTCGCCGCTAGACTGGGCAGCGGTATCTCTCCAAAGGGACCCATGCCCCGACTGCGCGTCCACGTCACCGGCACCGTCCAGGGGGTCGGCTTCCGGCCCTTCGTCTTCCGCCTGGCCCGGGAATTGGGCCTGGCGGGCTTCGTCCTCAACGACGCGTCGGGGGTCTGGGTCGAGGCCCAGGGTCCGGCCGGGACGCTGGACGGGCTCGTCCGCCGCCTGAGCGACGACGCGCCGCCGCTGGCCCGCGTCAATAACGTCGAGGCCGGGGAAATTCCCGAGGCCGCCGGAACCGCGTTCACCATCCGCGAGAGCCCCATTTCCGGCGGGGAGATGACCCTGGTCTCGCCGGACGTCGCGACCTGCGCCGACTGCCGTGCGGAAATCGCCGACCCCGCCGACCGCCGCCACCGCTACCCCTTCACCAACTGCACCAACTGCGGCCCCCGGTTCACGATTATAAAGAACCTGCCCTACGACCGGCCGCTGACCACCATGGCCGGTTTCGGGCTCTGCCCCGACTGCGCGCGGGAGTACAGCGACCCGGCCGACCGCCGCTTCCACGCCCAGCCGGTCTGCTGCCCGGTCTGCGGCCCGACGGTCAGGCTGACCGACCCGGCGGGGAAAACCCTCGCCACTGGCGAACAAGTGTTCGGCGAGGCCGTCAACTTATTGAAAGAAGGGAAGATACTGGCCGTCAAGGGCCTGGGCGGCTACCATCTGGCCTGCGACGCTTTGAATGAACCGGCCGTGGCCGAGCTCCGACGGCGCAAGGCCCGGCTGGAAAGGCCCTTCGCCCTCATGCTGCGCGACCTCGACGAAATCAGGCGCTACTGCCTCGTGGACGAGGCCTCCGCGGATTTGCTGGAATCCAACCGCGCCCCCGTCGTCCTGCTGCCGGTGAAAGAGGGCGGAGAGCGCGTCGCCCCCTCGGTGGCCCCCGGCCAGCGCCGCCTGGGCGTCATGCCGCCCTACACCCCGCTGCACCACGTTCTGCTGACGGATTTCGGCGGGCCGCTGGTCCTCACCTCGGGCAACCGGGCCGACGAGCCCATCGCCTTCGACGACGCCGACGCGCTCGCCCGGCTGGGGGGCATCGCCGACGCCTTCCTGACCCACGACCGGCCGATCCACCTGCGCTGC
>JAPLSK010000136.1 GCA_026398675.1 bacterium
AGTACCCGTCGTAGAAGGTCATGAGCTGAGCGGAGTCAATGGAGTAAAAGCGCAGCTCGGCGGAGTCGGCCAGCCGGCTGGTGTACGACAGGGCGATGACCTCGCCGGTGGGCTGCACCCCGTCCACCTGCGGCAGTTGGAGATGGGGGGTGGTGAGGCGCGTGGCGTTGTCGCGGGCCGAGCCGTAGGAGTCCCAGGTGTCGGCGAAGCGGGCCGCCGCGTCGCGGTAAATCTCCAGGGTCTCCTTGGGGGAATCCATGAAGACCTCGATGTAGCCGGCCCGGGCGATGGCGACGTTGTAGGAGGACTGGCAGTCGGGCCAGCGCTCGAGCATCCGCGCCCAGCGCTGGTCGGCCTTCGCCAGAATCGCGGCGTTCTCGTCGTGCCGCTCGGCCATCAGCGTGCGCCACTCGGGCAGCTTCGGCGGCGTCTCCGGGTACTCCAGGCTGTAAACCGCCGCGAGCTCCCGATTACCCATGGCGAAGTACGCCTCCTGGGCGATTTCCGGCGAGCAGTCCAGGTCCACGACCCGCTCGTACTTCTCCCACCACCAGGCCTCGGCGTCGAAGCCCTCCACGTAGGAGCCGTCCTCGTTCATCATGTACAGGCCGGCGATTTCCATGTAGAGCCGCGCCAGGCGGTCCACGCACTCCTGGTCGTAGGGCGCGTCGAGCTTGCCCTTGATCTTCTCCATGACCGCCGCCGCGTCCAGCTTGAGCTGCTGGATCATGTAGGAGGACTGGTAGTAGGCCAGCTCGGGGTTGCCCCACCAGTAGAGGTTCTCGGAGATTTTGAGCATGGCCAGGGCGCCCCAGTAGGTGTCCGGGAAGTCCTTGGCCAGCCGCAGGAAGTACTCCGAGGTTTGCGCGTAGTCGTAGAGGAACTCCGCGGAGAGCGCCGCCTTGTAGAGCGCCAGCGGCAGGTACTCGCTCCCCGGGTACTCGGAGATGAGCTTCTCGTAGTCTTCAAGGGCCAGGTTGAAGCTCTTGTCCTCGAAGTGTTTCTCGGCTTCATCGAAGATGGAGCGTTCTCCGGCCCAGGCGCCGCCCGTTAAGAGCATAATGATGAGCGGCAATAGGAACAACCGTCGTCCCATCGGTCCTCCTCATAAGGGGAATTGTATTAATACGCTGTAACCTGGCAACCGGTTGCACGACCGGGAACCCGATCCGGGGTGGCCGGAGCGGGGGCCGCGTGGTAAGCTTGGTGTCGGTAACGAATTTTAAAGTATAGCACAAGCGGGTTGTGGGGATGCTTTTGCGGGGAAAAGGCGTGGTGGTTGGGCTCTCGGGGGGGGTGGACTCCGCAGTGGCGGCGGCGCGCCTGGTGGAGGCCGGCGCACGCGTGGCCGCCGTAACCCTCCTGACCGCCGACGAGTCCGATTGCCCACCCGGAGTCCGGACCGCCTGCTGCACCCGGGCCGAGGCCGACGCCGCCCTCGCCGTCGCGGAGCGCCTGGGCATCCGCCACTACCGCTACGACGAGCGGGACCGCTTCCGCCGGGAGATTCTCGCCGAGTCGGTGCGGGTGGTCAGCCGGGGAGGCACCCCCAGCGTCTGCCCGCTGTGCAACGCCCGCCACAAGCTCCGCGTCCTGGCCGAGAAGGCGCGGGTCCTGGGCCTCGAGCACATCGCCACCGGCCACTACGCCCGCCTGGAGCGCAGGCTCGGGCGGATGAGGCTGCTGCGCGGCGCGGTCCGCGAGCAGGACCAGAGCTACTTCCTCCACGCCGTCCCCCTCGAGCTGCGGGAAATTCTCATCCTGCCCCTGGGGGAAGTGGACAAGACGACGGTGCGCGCCGAGGCGCTCCGCCGGGGCCTGGACGTCCACGACAAGCCGGCCAGCCAGGACCTCTGCCCGGCGCTGGCGCGGGGGCTGGAATCGGCGCTCAAAACCGCCGCCCCGGAGATGACCCGACCAGGGCCTATCCTGGACCACCACGGCCGCGAGCGCGGGACGCACGACGGCCTCTTCCGCTACACCATCGGCCAACGGCACGGATTGGGGCTGGGCGGGGGGACCGGCGAGCCGCTGTACGTCATCGGAAAAGATTTTCCGAACCGGGCGCTCTTAGTCGGCCCCGAGGATAAGCTCTGGAGCCAGGAGATGACGGTGGAGCTCGAGGGCCCCGTCGCCGACCCGCTCCCGTCGGGGCTCGATTGTCAGCCGCGGCGCAACCACCCGGGAGCGCCGGTCGAGCTTACCTGGCGCGAGGGAGATACCGTCGGGGTCCGCTTCCTCGCGCCGCAAAGGGCGCTCACGCCGGGGCAGGCGGCGGTTTTCTACCTGGGGGAGGAGGTGGTGGCCGGCGGCGTCATCTGGCCTCCCCGTTCGCGATAACGTAGGGACGGGTCTCCTGACCCGCCCGCGATTCCATCCCACCGCCGCGGGCCGACCTGAAGGTCGGCCCCTACGAGGGTGAAGCGCAATCCAATCGACTCCCGTAGGGCGGGGATTCCCATCCCCGCCGCCGTGCCCTCAAATGTAGGGTGGGGATTTTAATCCCCGCCGCTTCTACCCCTCACCCCAACCCTCCCCCCAAAGGGGGGAGGGGGTACAAGGCGGCCCTCCCCCCCCATCCCCGTGCCTCGCGGTTTGCGATGCCGTAGGGGCGGGTCTCCTGACCCGCCCGCGCTTCCACCCAACCTCCGTGCCCTCAAATGTAGGGCGGTGATTTTAATCCCCGCCGCTTCTACCCCTCACCCCATCCCTCCCCCCAAAGGGGGGAGGGGGT
>JAPLSK010000137.1 GCA_026398675.1 bacterium
CCTAAAGGTCGGCCCCTACGAGGGTGACGCACGATTCAATCAAATCACGTAGGGCGGGGTTTCCTAACCCCGCCGCGTTCACCCCTCACCCTAACCCTCTCCCTAAAAGGGAGAGGGGAACGCGGCACCTTTTAACCCCACCCATGCCCCGCTACGTTGCGATGACGTAGGGGCGGGTGTCCACACCCGCCCGCGGGCCGACCTAAAGGTCGGCCCCTACGAGGGTGACGCACGATTCAATCAAATCACGTAGGGCGGGGTTTCCTAACCCCGCCGCGTTCACCCCTCACCCTAACCCTCTCCCTAAAAGGGAGAGGGGACCGCTGCACCTTTTAACCCCACCCATGCCCCGCTATGTTGCGATGACGTAGGGGCGGGTGTCCACACCCGCCCGGTCGACTATTGAACCCCAAATATAGGGCGGGGGCCTTAATCCCCGCCGCTTTTTCGTACATGCTCCGACCCTCACCCTAACCCTCTCCCACGGGGAGAGGGAAACCGCGGGTCGCCGACTTCACTCCGCCCAGATGATGGTGTCGCCCAGCTTCAGGTACCCGAAGACCTCCTCGACGTCCGAGTTGGAGGACCGCACGCAGCCGTGGCTGACGGCGGTGCCTATCAGATCGGGCTCGTTGGTCCCGTGCATGCCGTAGGTGGGGAGGTCTATACCGATCCAACGCGAGCCGAGGCCGTTCTCCGGATCGCCGGGCGGGTAGCTCCGGCCCTCCCAGCTCCAGGTGGGGTTTTCCTTGAGGCGGACGATTTCGTACACGCCGGGGGGCGTGGGCGACGAGGGACCGCCGACGGCCACCGGCCAGGTTTTCACCGGCTCGTCGTCCACGAAGAGGGTGGCCCGGCACTGTGAGATGTCCACGTAAACGACGGTGCCCTCCGCGTACCCCAGACGGCCGAGCTCATCGGGGGAGATGACGGGCGGGTCGCCGCCGGGCCAGAGCGCCAGCGACTCCAGGTCGTAGTCGGAGCCGAAGGAGAGGACGACCGCCGCCTCCTGGGCGCCGGGGGGAACCGCGATCAGCCGGTCCTCCCCCAGGGAGAACAGGAGCGCCGCGTCCCGGGCGACGTCCCCGTAGGCCGGTTCGTAGATGATACAGGTCCGCTCGGGAACACCGTCCGGGGGCGGGGCGATGCGCCAGCCGCGGGCGGGGGTGTCGTTGGCCAGAGTGGAGAGCCCGGCCTCAAGGGCGGCGTCGGGCCCGCCTTCGGCGCGCTCCACCAGAATGAGAAGACGCGGCGGCGCCAGGGGCGGCGCGCTCGCGGGGTCGGAACCGCCGCAGGCCGTCCCGCCCGCCAGGAAGAGGAGCGCCAGGATCGTGCGCGCGAGTGGTTTCAAACCGTCCTTCACTTCACGGCGGTTAAAGAAGAGAGCCCGTCGGCTCCGCGGTTAAGGGTTTACCCGGCTCGAAGCAAGAGACAAGGGGTTTAACCGAGCGAAGCGAGCTATGCCCCCGGCAAACCGAGCGGAGCGAGCTACGCCTCTAGCGAAACCCCTTGCCACCATCGAAGGCGGTTTAAATGCCCCCCAGGGCGGTGCCGAGGAACTCGCGGAAGCGCTCGTTGGCCCGCCGGATGGCGTTGGAGTGCACCGAGAGGATCGCCCGGTAGACCTTGTGGGCCGAGGCGGGGTTGGCCATCATCGCCGCCCAGAAGTCGCTCTTCTCGATGATGACGCACAGGGTGTCCTCCACGGCCTCCACGGAGGCGGAGCGCTTGCCGCCGTCGAAGAGGGAAATTTCGCCGAAGAAGAAGTACTGCCCGAGCTCGGCGAGCTGCGAGCGCCGGCCCTCCTCGTCGAGGGCCTTGGCGATGGAGACCCGGCCGGACTGGATGATGTAGAGCGGGCCGCCCTCGTCGCCCTCGTCGAAGATGACGCGCCCCTTGGGGAACGTCTCCACCCGCGCGCTACGGGCCAGAATATCCAGCTCGCCCGAGTCCAGGGTGTAGAAGAGGTACGTTTTCTTGAGCACGTCTTTGATTTCCACGCCTACCTCCAACGCCGGTCGTCTGTTACGGCGCGCCCGAATACCCGTTCGTCCGAGCCGCGCCTCGATGTTGACGGCCGGATTTTTTCATCGCCCACCGAGGGCTGGAAACGCGGCCACCGTAACCGCCCAGCGCCCGTGAAACGCGCGGCCGATGGCTCGACTGTCGCGGTAGCCACCGCCGGGAACAAGAAACGCAGCCTCCCCACCCGCCTCCGCGCCATCACACCAGCGCGACCGTCTAGGGTCAACCGCCGGGAACAGGAAACGCAGCCTCCCCACCCGCCCCCGCGGTAGCCACCGCCGGGAACAGGAAACACGGCCTCCCGACTCGCCCCCGCCGGTCCGGCCTAGCCCAGGATGCTCCGCCCTCCCTCGTCGGCCAGGATGGAGGACCAGTACAGCTCCCTATCCCGCGTCGCCGCATCCTCCACAATGTGCCCGATGAACTCGTCCATGCGCAGCTCGTTGACCAGGTTGCGGTGGCGAGGGAAGTAGTTGGCGGCGATGTCTTTTAATATTTTGGCCAGCTCGGCGCTCTCGATGAAAACGCCCACGGCTTTGTAGAAGCGCTCCAGGAGCCCGCCGAGTATCTTCAGGGCGTCGGCGCCCCGCTCGAACTGCCGGCGGAGCTGGTGCAGCGACTGGATGCTCCCGCCCAGCTCCAGTTGCTCGAGCTGGGGGTTGTCCACGATGGCCTCGGAAAGGGTCTTGCCGAACATCCGTTCGGCGCCGTTGGCCGTGAGCCGCGTCCGGCCCAGGGCGAGCACGAACTCGTCTATGACGTGCACCAGGACCCGCACCACCTCCAGGGTCCGCACCAGCCGGATGGTGTCCGACACGACCAGCCCGAAGAGAACCTGGAGGGTGAACCGCTCGGGCAGGGGGGAGGCCTTGACGATGTCGGTGATGGTCCGGTCGTCGTCTATGAGCGCGGCGATTTTCATCTCGTCGTCGGTCAGCTCGGCGATGGGGATCGAGACCACCTGCGGAATGGCGTGGGGCGAGAGGAGCACCCACTGCATGGCCCGGGGGTCGGCGGTCTCCAGGGACCGGTTCATGATCCAGCGGAAAGTGGTCAGCTCGGGGCTCGTGGGCGAATCTATATCCTGAGCCTCGTCGAAGGTGAAGTCGCCCTTGATCAGGTTGAAGACGTGCCGGGAGCCCGTGACGTCGGGGTTCTTGGTGGCGTTATGCAGCCGTCCCCGGATGAAGAAGTAGTGGAGTTCCTTCCCATCGGACCGCACGGTCAGACGACCGGACAGGTTCTGGTGGACGAGGTGCTGAAAGACCGTTCCCAGGGGCGTCTTGGTCAGGGAGCCCTCGAACATCGCGGCCTCCTAAACGTCTCAAGAGTAATCATATCCTAAAAAGGGTGGGCTGACAAGCCGCGCCCAAGCGGGGCCGCGCCGTTCGGGGAGGAACCGCACGGGACGGACACCGTGGAGCGCCGCGCCGCGTTGTGGTAAAATTCGTCCGGCATGCATCCACTCCACCGACCAGCCGTCCATATCGTCCTCCTCCTCGCCGTAACGGCCGCGCCCGCCCTCGCCCGGACCGCGGTCGCCGGCCAGACCTACTCGAACACCGACTACGGGTTCCAGGTCACCGCCCCCGCGGGCTGGACCATCACCCAGAACGTGGGGTCGGCCCTGGTCCTTTTGGAGAGCCCCGACGGCCAATCCAATTTCCGGGCCTACGGGAAGCTCCTGGCCGGGTTGACCTCCCCCTCGGAACATCGCCGGGTGTCCAAGAGCCAGTACGGCATCCGCGGCCGCGAGACGACGGTGCAGGCGCTCATCGAGTCCTGGGAGGGCCGGGAGCCGGTTTATCTGCCGATGCCCTCCGGGACCGCCCCCGTGGAGGTTCAACCGGGACCTCTCGAGGGCGAGGCCCTCCACGAGGGGACCCGCCCCGTCGTCGCTGAACCGAGCGAAGCGAGCTATGCCACGGGCAAAACTACTACCGCCGCCGCCCTCCCCGAACCGAGCGAAGCGAGCTATGCCCCCGGCAAAACCGACGAGGACTACAACCCCGACGCCGGCGAGGCCGTCGTGGAGAATCTCACCATCATGCAGGCGCTGGTGATGCTGCAGGGGACCACGGGCGCCCCCTACGCCGACGCCGAGACGCGCAGGCGCCGACTGGAGCTGGAGAAAGACAAGCCCGCCGAGACCACGGACCCCCTGGCCTCCGTCCTGGCCGAGCTCGCCCTAGGCCCGCCCTTCCTGGCGGTGTACGAACAGGAGCTGGGCGACCCGGTCACCGGCGAGGTCCGCCGAACCACCCAGCTCGCCTGCTTCGTCCTGCGCAACATGGTCGGCTACACCTTCGTGGCCAGCATGCCCACCGAGCGCTTCGAGAGCAGCCTCTGGGACATGACGGGCATCTTCCAGTCGCTGCAGATTCCCACCCTGGAAGGCGGCAGCTTCTCCAGCTCCGGGGCCCTGAACATGGACCCCCAGACCACCGGGGTCATCGTGGGGAAGGTTTTGATCCGGGGCACGCCGGTGCCCGGGGCCTCGGTCCTACTGTACCGGACGGAGGAGGACTACCGCGCGGGCAGGGTCTACAAGACCTGCACCTCGAACTTCATCGGTGAGTTCCAGCTCATCGGCGTCCCCCCCGGAACCTACTTTTTGTTGGAGGCCACCGCCGATCTGGGCGGCGAGATTCTGTACACCTACCTGCCGGTCACGCAAATCAAAGTGCAGCGCGGTTTCGGCAGCTTTTACAACCTGGAGTTGGACCAAGCACAATGACCGAAAACGGAACGACCGACAATCAGCGCAAGCTCCTGTGGCTCGTGGGGGAGCTTTTGGGCGAGGAGCGCGCCGGGGGGCTGCAGCGCTTTTTGAAAGAGAGCACCCTCCACGCCCTCTTTTTCCTGGCCAGCGAGCGGGGGCTCCTGCCCTACGACACGGCGCCGGTCCTCACCAACTGGCACGGCGACACCCGCTACGTCTGCCTGAGCCAGGAGGGGCTGGAGGACCTGGCCGCCCTGGAGAAGCGGGGGATGCTCCAGCGCCTCGAGCTCACCGGCAGCCACCACGGCTTCTTCTCCGCCTACCGGATGACCGAGGCGGGGCGCGCCGAGGCCGCCCGTTCGACCCCCGCCGTCACCGCCGTCCTCGAGCCGCTCGTCCGCTGCGCCTGCGGCGACCGGTGGGTCTACACCACCGGCAAAGAGCGGGTCTGGCGCTCCTGTCCGAAGTGCGGGATCGAGGAGGATATCGCCTGCCTGAAGATACCCAAACTGCCCTACACCAGCGTCCCCCACTTCCCCAACCTCCTGGAGCTCGGCTTCCCCGGCGAGGTTAGGAAGGATCCCGCCACCTAGAGGAGAGGCCGTGACCGAGACCCACGAGCTCCTGTTCGCCGGCGGCTCCAACTCCCTGGTTATCGGCGAGTGGATCCCCTTCGGCGCGAACTACATAGACCTTTTCAACCGGAAGATCCGCCCCAGCTACGCCCCGGTGGGCAGCACCTTTTTGTCGGAGGAGATAGACCCGCGGCCGGAGGAGGCGACCTTCGAGATTCAGGCGCCGCCCACCGAGCTCATCGTCCGCGAAACGCTGCGCGGCAAGCGCGTGAACCTCTCGGCCCGCCTGGGGTACATCGAAACGGGGGGCGACTTCCAGAACGAGCGGGTCGGGGTCCAGCTCGACGTCTTCGGCCGGGCGATTTACGCCGCCGGCCTGGAGCGCGTGAACGGCCGCCGGGACCGCATCTCCCTCGACTCACTCTCCCCCATCATCGCCGACCTGGTCACCGACACCTCCAAGATGATGACCACGGTCCTGGCCAGCTCCCAGAACCGCCTGATGGAGCTCATCCACCAGGGCTACTCCGACGAGCGGGACAAGTTCGTGGCCTTCCTGGCCCAGACGCTGCACCGGGGCGACGGGGAAGCCCTGGGGCGGGACCACGACCCCCTGGCCGACCGGGACGAGCGGGCCGAGGTGGCCCAGCTCCTGGGCGAAATCTTTTCGAGCCTCCGCCTCCTGGACGGCACCCTGGTCATCCGGGGGCGGAGCGGCCTGTTCCTCATCGCGCCGGAGTGGCGGTCCTACGAGCGCGCCGTGACCACATACGGCTACCTCCACGCCCTCGAGGACGCCGTGGACAACCTCTTCCGCGGCGCGGCCATCAACAACGACCGCATCCGCCAGGCCAAACACTCCATCACCTCCGGCGAGGTCAAAGAGGCCAGTGCCCTGCGGAAGGAGATGACCCACCTTTCCGAGGATATCACCACCTACAAGGTGCTGTCCGAGATGCTCGAGTCCGCCTCGTCCGCCCTCGCCGAGTCCGTGGAGTGGCACCGCGAGACCTTCGAGCCCCACGAGCGCGAGCTCCTGGAGGCCCTCGACCTCGAGAACGACCTGGACATCCTGGAGAACAAGGTCGGCGACCTGCACACCACCTTCGAGGCCGTCAAGCTGAGCATGGACGGCCTGGTGCAACTGGTGGGCACCCTGCGGGAGGAGGAGACCGAGCGGCTGAACAAGGTCATGCAGCTTCTGACCGTGGTCAGCACGATGGCCCTGCCCATCATGGTCATCGGCGGCTGGTACGGGATGAACTTCAAGCTGATGCCGGAGCTGAACTGGCCCGGGTCGTACTTCGTGCTGATCGGGGTGGCGGTGACGATAATCGTGGGCCTCTTGATCGTGTTCAAGCGGAAGAAGTGGTTCTAGCCGCGGGCGCTGAATGTAGGGCGGGGCTTCTACGCCCCGCCGCAGCGGCCCGTGGAAGGGCCACCCTACATCGACAAATATCCGTAGGGCGGGGTTTCCTAACCCCGCCGCTTTTACGCTCCCAACCCCGACCCTCACCCCAACCCGTCGGCGCGCCGCTCCCTAACAGGGAGAGGGAAAACGCGGGCCGACCTGAAGGTCGGCCCCTACGAGGTTGATGCGCGATTCAATCCTGTTACGTAGGGCGGGGTTTCCTAACCCCGCCGCTTTTACCCCTCACCCTAACCCTCTCCCCAGAGGGGAGAGGGGACAGCGGCAATCCTCCACCCGACCCTCTCCCTAAATGTAGGGCGGGGATTTTAACCGAGCGAAGCGAGCTATGCCCCCGGCAAATCCCCGCCGCTTCACCCCACCCTAGCCCGTAGGCGCGCCTCTCCCTAAATGTAGGGCGGGGATTTTAACCGAGCGA
>JAPLSK010000138.1 GCA_026398675.1 bacterium
GCTGGAGGAGGAGCTGGGCCGCGGTCGGCTCTTTTTCCACGACGCCACCTCACCCGTGGTTACGACGGAGAGCCTCGACCCGGAGAAGGTTTTCCCCGCCGTGCGCCACGGCCTCGGGGACGACTACCTGAACGTGGGCCTCTCGGCCGAGGCGTACGAGATTTTTTGGCAAAATCTGCTCACGCTGCCCCGAGCGCCGGTTCACGCGGTGGACCGGGAGTTGGTCGGGGACGACTTCGCGGTCTTCGAGGGTTGCCTGCCGTTGGAGGTCCTCGCCGAGCGGGGCCGGGACGCCCTGCGCTTCGGACCGCTGCGGCCCGTCGGCCTCCACCACCCGACCACCGGAGAGTCGTACCACGCCGTCATCCAGCTCCGGGCCGAGAATCGGGAGAAGACGCGGTACAGCCTCGTCGGCTGCCAGACCCGCCTGACCCCGCCGGCCCAGAGGACGCTCCTGCGCTCCCTGCCCGGCCTGGAACGGGTGGAGTTCGTCCGATACGGCCGCATGCACCGCAACGGATACCTGGACGGTCCGGCGCTGCTGGAGGCGACCCTGGAGCTTCGGGGGCGGCCCGGCGTCTTCGTCGCGGGGCAGCTCTCGGGAGCGGAGGGGTACGTCGAGGCCGTCGCCACGGGCTTACTGGCGGGAAAGAACCTCGCCCGCCGTCTGTCGGGGATGGAGCCGCTGGTCCCGCCGCGGGAGACGGTGCTGGGCGGTCTCGTGAGAACCCTGTCCGGCGCGGACCGTATCGAGGAGGACGATTCCCCCTGCCCGGTAAACGCCAACTTCGGCCTCCTGCCGCCGCTTTCGACCCGGGTGCGGGGAAAAAAAGACCGGAGGACCGCGCTGGCGCTCCGGGCCTTGGCCGCGATGCGCGCCTTCCGGTGGCGGATCGGGCCCGGCGGCTCCCCGTGAATCGGGGCTTTTTTTGGTACACTTGGCTGGAACCGCATCCGGGGAGAGACAGATGATCCGCAACGTCCTGGTCGGCACCGACGGCTCGCGCTACGCCGAGGGCGCCGCCCGTTACGGCGTTTGGGCGGCGCAGGCCGCGGGCACCAAGCTGATCGGCTGCTACGTCCTGGATATCCGCCTGCTGGACGGGCCCTTCTTCGCTCGTCTTGCGGCGATGCTGGGCTTCGCGCCGGCGACCGACTTCCGCGCCGCGGCTGAACCGGTCCTGCGCGGTCTGGGCGAGACGGCGCTGGGCTTCATCGCCGAGTTGGCCCGCAAGGCGGGGGTCTCCTACGAGGAGGTCATCACCAGCGGCCCCGTCGCCACCACCCTGGTCGAGAGGGCGCAGAGGGCCGGCCTCGTCGTCATCGGGCGCCAGGGCGACCACGCCGAGTACGAGAACGACATGCTCGGCAACGTCGCCGAGGGGGTGCTCAAGCGGGTGAACACCGCGGTCATGCTGGCTCCGGCCGATTTCGAGAAGCCGTCCCGCGTCGTGGTTTTCGTCAACGGCGAGCCCTCCGCCGAGGAGGCCCTGCGGTTCGCCGCCGACCTCTCCGGCGGGCACGGGATATTGATCATCCACGAGGGCGCGACCCGCGCCTCGGCCGAGAAGCTCCTCGCGAGCTACGACCTCCAGGCCGAATACGAAGAGCTGACCATGCCCCTCGATGAACGCATCGCCGATCTGGACCCCGGCGAGTTGGTCGTCATCGGGGCCACCGGGGGCGCGGACCACCTCATCCTAGAGCCTAGGACCCAGCGCGCCATCCGCGACGCGACCGGCCCCATCATCGTAACCGCGTGATCCACCTAATCTTCTGGCTTTTCGGCGTCATCGCTTCCTGGCCCCTCCACCCCGTCATCGGGCCCGCCGGGATGATGGTCGTCGAGGTGCCGAAGGGCTGGGAGGTGTCCTACCGGGACCGCTCTCTTTTCGCGGAACGGCTCGCCGAACGGGCCGACGGCGCCGCCGGGTTCAGCCTGACCCTCGCCCCTAAACTGGACGCCCCCCCCACCGACGGAGGACTCATCGCGTGGGGCGGGCTGGAGGGCGCGGAGCTGCTGGGCCCCTTTGTCTCCCGGGAGCTGGACGGGACCTACACCCGCACCGTGGAGTACCGGCGGGGGAAGCGGTTCGGCCTCTTCGCCGGCATATACGCCGCGCACCGGCTCTGGCTCTGGAAACTGGAGGGCCCCTGGCGGGAGCGGGACCGGCTGGCAGCCCTGGGAACGGTAGCCCTCCGGGATCTGGATTGCCGCCTGCCCCTGGTGGTTGCCCAGGAGAGCCGCGATTTCAACGGGGAGCTCGTCATCCGCGTCGGGCCGGGTTTCCGGCTCGCCCTCCCCCGGGAGTGGCGGATAACCCCCGCCGGGGCCTACGATTTTTCGGCCGAGTTCACCGATGAGGATGCGCCGGTGGCCGAAATCGGGGTCGTCGTCTCGGGAACGGCCGCCGACAACGAGAACCGCGCCCTGTTTCTGGAGAGCCTGCTCCTGGACGCCGAGAGCCACCGCCCCGGATTCCGGCTGCTCGACTCGACCGTCGGCGAGCCGCCCGGCGAGGCCGCCGGACTGGCAGCCCAGAGGCTGAACGGCATCTACTGAATGGACGGCGTCCCTTTCTGCTGGAGTTGCGTCGTTTTATTCGGCAACCGCGGGACCGACGCCATCCACGGCGAGACCGCCGAGGTGAATCACCGCTCCTTCGAGGCGCTCTTCGACCGGGTGACGGAGAGCCTGCGCGAGGGCTCGGTGCGCACCTGGTACGAGGCCCTGTGGGAGTACCTCTCCACCCATCTTCTCACCGCCTTCTTCCCCCTGTTGATCGCCGTGGCCGCCGGACTTTTCTTTGGGCTGCGCTGGCTATGGCGCTTCCTGTTGAAATATACGCGTTAGCTGCATCCGTATAAAAAAGGGGAGCCTGTCGGCCCCCCGTCAATCGGCATGCATGCGCCGGAGTCACTCGGGCGCCGACTGCGTCAGCATCAGGTGGACGACCCCGTCGTCCGTCTTCAGGAAACCCCCGGAGAGACGGCCATCGTTGACGACGACGAACACGCCCTCGCCGAAGGGCTCACCGGGGTAGGCGAAGGTCGCCAGACCGCCTAAATCCCCCAAAAACTCCTTCACCAGCTTGCCCGGTTCGGGATGGCCGGGCTCCTCATCCAGGACAGCCACCTGGGTCGAGTAGGCCACGCCCAACTCCCCGGACAGCTCGCCGAAGAGCGCCGCGTTATCGAACACGTCCAGCCCCAGCACGTACCCCCCGCCGAAAAGCAGCACGCCGCAGGCGCCGTCCTCGGCGAAACCGTTGAAAATATCCCCCAACTCCCCGAGGATGCCGCTGACCTCCGAGTCCTCGAGCACGACCCCGTAGGCCGAGGTCTCGGAGTATTGGCCCACGCTCTCTTGCACCTCGGAGACCTTGGACCAGACCGTCCCCTGGTCGGCCTGGAGGTTCACCGCGCCCCGGACCTCGTTGCTGACCACCATCTTGGCCGGGGTGAAGGCCGTCTGACCGCTGGTCCAGCGGCCGGCCTCCACGCAGTAAACGGGCAATTGACCGCGGCCCTGACCGTTCACGAGCACGTCCCGGGCGAAGACCCGGTCCTGCTTCGCCCCGCGAATCATCTGGCCGGCCAGGATAAAGAGCGGACGCTTCGTCTCCCAGACGAGCTCCACCGCGTTCACCTCCGCCGATTCGAGCTCGTTGACCTCCAGCAGGCCCTTCTCCCCGGCCTCGGCCAGGGTCAGGTACTCCTGCGTCCCGGGTTTATCCAGGTACAGGGGGAAGGCCCAGGCTCCGCCCACCCGCTCCGGAGAGCCGAGCCTGAGCTCGTCGGCCAGAACCGTGAGGGCGTCGGTGTCGAGGGGCTCCAGGGTCGCCTCGGGCTCCGCGTAGAGGTTGGATACCTGTTCCAGTTGCTGCTCGCCGACGTTCTGCAAGGGCTCGTTTTCCTGGGCGGAGAGGGACCCCAGGGCGACGAAGACGACTAAAACGACGAGAAAATGCCGTATCCGCATGACGACTCCTCGGCTGAAGGGCGATTAATCATCTACGCCGCCGCCTCGTCCCCGGTTCCTGTATGAAAAAGGGACCGGCGGCCCCCAAATCGTGGACGACCCCCGCCGACTCACCGCTATTCGGGGATGCGGCCCCGAATCCAGCCCAGCTCGGCGTCGGGGAAGGAGTGGAATTCCGGGATATAGGGGCGGATGTCCAGGATGGGGCTGCCGTCGAGCATGTCCCCTCCGGCGACGACCAGCACGCCACCCTCGCGGCGGAGCAGCCGGACGATGTCCAGACCCAGCCCCGACGGGCGTTTCGACGAACAGCAGGCGAAGGCGCCCATCTCCCGATCGTAGAGGTAGGGCTTGGCCACGAGGGAGCGCTCCCCTTCGGCGACGAGGTGGAAGTGGAAGAGGACGATGAGGTGGGAAAAACCCTCCAGGCCGTCCAGACAGGCGTCATAGGGCGGGAAAATCTCCAGGCGCGACTCGACGTCCTCGCGGAACACGCCCTGAATCGGACCCTGCGCTTCGGCGGTGTACGGGGTGCGGGCCACGCCGCAGGGCCGGACGACGACGGATGGACTATCCTCCATCCCCGGCCTCCAGAACCGCGCGGGCCCCGTCCACGAGACCGCGGGCCGTTTCCTCGTCCTGCGCCTCGGCGAAGATGCGCACGATGGGCTCGGTTCCCGAGGGCCGCAGATGGAGCCAGCGGTCCCCCCAGTCCAGCCGGAGCCCGTCCAGCTCCGAAAAAGCCGCGTCCGGATAGGCTTCCCGGAGGCGGTCGTAAACCCGCCGCAGCTCGCTTTCCACGGGCAGCGGGGCCTTCCGCTTGAGTATAACGTACACGGGGAGCTCCTCGACGAGACCCGGAATCCCCTTGCCCGACCGGGCCAGAAGCTCGATGACGAGCGCCGTGGCGACCAGGGCGTCGCGCCCCAGGTGCAGACGGGGGTAGATGACGCCGCCGTTGCCCTCCCCACCCGCGAGACAGTTCTTTTCGACGATGGTCCCGACCACGTTCACCTCGCCCACGGGGGTGCGGTGGACCTTCACCCCGAAGCGGGCGGCCACGTCGTCCAGCCCCCGACTGGTCGAAACGTTGGTCGCCAGGTCGCCCCGCTCGCCCCGGTCCAAGAGGGCCCAGCAGGCCAACTGCAGCGTCCGCTCCTCACCGATTGGCTCACCGTCGGTTCCCACCAGAGCCAGGCGGTCAACATCGGCGTCATAGGCCAGCCCCAGGTCGGCCCTCGATTCGACCACGGCCCGGGAAAGCTCGGCGAGGTTCTCGGGCACCGGCTCCGGGTCGCGGGGGAACAGCCCGTCGGTCTCGGCGCCGAGGCAGCGGAACCGCACCCCCAGTTTCTCCAGAAGGGAAGGGATGACCGTGCCGCCGGCCCCGTGGCAGCAGTCGGCCACCACGTTCAGATCGGCTTTTTTTATCCGTTTCAGGTCCACGAGCTTGACCACCTCGTCCACGTGGCGGGCGACGAGGTCTTTTCTCTCGGAGACGGACCCGATTCGGTCGTGGGACACCCAGCCGTACTCCCCGTCGGAGTGGCTTTTCTTCAGCCCTGCGAGCTCCTCGGGCGAGATGAAGGTTCCCCTCGCGCCGACGAATTTCAGGCCGTTCCAGGCGGCGGGGTTGTGGCTGGCGGTGATGATAATCCCGCCGGCCGCCCGCAGCCATTCCACGGCGAGCTGCACGGTGGGCGTGGGACAGACGCCCAGGTCCACCACCTCCCGACCGCAGCCGGTCAAGGCGGCGATGACCGCCCATCGGAGCGCCGGTCCCGAGGTTCGGCTGTCGCGACCGAGGACCACCGGACCCGCCGGTATAATCCCCGAGAAGGCGGCACTGAGCTCGAGAGCCAGCTTGGGATCCAGGCCGTCGCCCACTATCCCCCGCGCCCCGGATACGGAAAACCGGAAAAACAATAGACCTCCAACGAGTCCCAGGGGGTATTAAAAAGAGTATAGGCGCCGGCTTCCGGGTTGTCAACGAGCGCCGTTTAGGCTAAAATGAAGTGTGCGCACCGCGAAAAGAAAAACCGCCCCCGGGCGGGATGCCAATCGGAGGACCATTGACCGAGAAAATCACCAAGGACATGATCATCGAGGACGTCGTCCGGAAGTACCCGAACACCATCCCCGTCTTCATGGCCCACGGCCTGCACTGCATCGGCTGCCACATCGCCAACTACGAGACCATCGAGCAGGGCGCCCTGGGCCACGGCTTGGACGACGTCTCGGACCTCATCAAGGACCTGAACGAGACCGTCGCGAACGCGGACGGCAACTGAGCATGGCGGAAAAAATCACCCGGGACATGACGCTGGCCGAGTTGATCGGCCGATCCCCGCGGCTGGCCGAGGCGATCAAGCGGATAACCGGGTCCGACTGCGCCGGTTGTCCCGCCGCCGGGGACGAAACCGTGGAGCTCTACGCCATCCTCCACGGGCTCGATCCGGAAGACCTTTTACGCGAGCTGAACGCCGTCGAGCCGTAGGGTTTTGCCCACCGCGAGCCCCCGCCGCAACCCGGCGGGAGCTTTGGTTTGGCGATCCCGCTACTTCAGAGACGACGCACCCGGAGTCACCGTCGGTAATAACTAAAAAGATACTCTTCAATATCGGAAATTTGAAAAAAACCACGCCCTACCCTTGACATACGCCAATTTCAGGCTATTATTAGAGTGGAGTATCTGCCAAATCTCTCGAAATCGGAGGCCTTGAGATGAGAAGAGGATTGCTCGCATTCGGCATCCTCGCCCTGGCGCTGGCGGCTCTGGCGGAGGTCCACGAGATCAGCATCGGCGACAATTTCTTCAATCCCGATATCGTCACCATCTCACCCGGAGACCGCGTCCGCTGGATCAACGACGGTACATACACGCACCGAACAAAATCCCTGGAAGGGTTGTGGGACTCGGGATTCATGAATCCCGGGGAGACGTACACCCGCACATTCAACAGCGGCGGCTCCTTCGAATACAACGATCCACAATACCCTAACGCCACCGGGACCATCATCGTCTATTCCATCGGTGTGGAACCGACCAGTTGGGGCCGAATCCTCAGCCTGTACCGCTAGCGTCACCAAGGGAGAACGGCCGCCACATCAATCGAACGTTTATAAAAAACGCCCAGAGGGGCCTTTTTTATTTCAGCTTCGAGACGGCCCGGGCCGATGATACCCACGAGCCCTAAAAAACGCCCCGGGGGCGTTTTTAAACTTGATGTGCCGCTTTTGGAACTGCGACCCGACCTCTTCGCCGACCCTACTGGCTGGTGAAGCTAAAGAGGACTATCAGGCCCACGGTGACGGCGGTCACGATAATCGGCTCCAGAATCGGCGTCTCCACCTCCACGGGCGGCGTGGGGCCGATGTCGGCGTAGCGGGTGTCTATCAGCTCCTCGGCGGCCGCGGTGGACACGACGTCCTCGGCGGCACCGGAGACGTCGCCGGCCCAGGCGTATCCCTCGCCCGAGGGGCTGGGGATGCGGAAATGAACCACCGCCACGGCCTGACGTTTCACGCCCGATCCGGCCCGGGTGTAAATGACCCGGCACTCGATCAGCCGGTACTCCAGGGTGCCCGGCTTGGCCACGCTGGGAGTGGAATCTCCGGTCGGGGAGGAAGGGGACGAGGAGGGGGTGAAGGAGGTGGATTCCACTGGATCCTGCGCCCCGGGGATGTTGCCGGCCCCGCCCGCTCCGGACACCACGCTCTCCTTCTCCTCATGTGCCTCCCGCAGCGCCGCGTCCGCCTCGCTCTCCCCCTCGGGCGCGGCCAAGGCCCCGACGAAATAACCCCGTCGGGTCAAGACGCTGATTATTTCCTCTTCCAACCGCTCGTGCAGGGCGGTCTTGTCCCCCTTGGAAACGTCGTTGATCCCCTGGATTAGGCCGGGCATCATCTCCGGTCTGCGGGCCAGGGTTTCCACGACGTCGGTCAGGGCCATAATCTTCAACTGGCCGTCGGTGGGGGTGTCGCCGTGGACGTTGATGGGCAAGTCCGTGCAGGCGACGATCAAGAGGAGAACGAAAGGTACGGCATGGATGAGGGAGCGGTTCATGGACTGGTCTCCCTTTTTCGGGTCACTCCGCTGGATTTTACGGTTAAGGACGAGGGACTGTCAAGCCCGCGGTTTGTAGGATCGGTCGCGGGTACGTTTATTCGTCCCGCGGTTCGGAATTTTCAATCCTCGAGGAGCGCCACGGCCTCGATCTCGATGACGGCCCCCTTGGGGAGGGCCCCGACCTGGACCGCCGAGCGCGCCGGGGGATCCCCTTTAAAAAACCCGGCGTACAGGGCGTTCATCCTGGAAAAAAGCCCCAGGTCGGTCATGAAGACGGTGAGCTTGACCGCCCGGTCGAGGGAGCTTCCGGCGGCGCGCAGAACCGCGTCCAGGTTCATCAGGACGCGCCGGGTGGCCGCCTCGATGTCGCCCTGCTCGAGCTCGCCCGTGGAAGGGTTGAGAGGAATCTGGCCCGCCGTGAAGACGAAACCGCCGGCGACGACCGCCTGGCTGTAAGGGCCCACCGCTTTCGGGGCATCGTCGGTGGCCACGGTGCGGCGCTGCATCGAAACCTCCTGCGTTTTATACGTCGGGGGACGGCTCGGGATTCCCTTTCTCGCCGGGAACTTCGGTGGGCTCCGCCTGCTTCTGGGCGCTCTCGTGGTAGTCCCGCGCGGCCCTCAGGCGCACGCCGTGGATTAAAAGGGCGTCGAAGAGGGGGTTGAACCGGGTGGGCAGGGTGCCGAGGACTATCTTCGCCCGACGCGCCAGCTCCCGGGGGAGGGTCCCGGCGTCGGAGGCCTCCAGCTCGGCCAGGGCCCGTTCCAGATTCTCCAGGTACTCCTTGGCCTGGAAGGCGCGGGCGGCCTCCGTCGCCACCTGGCGCACCAGACCGGCGGCGGCCGCCTCGAGCTCCTCACGCTTGGCCCGGTTGTCCAGGGCGGCCCGCATCAGCTCCACCGCCTGGCCGGAGATAACGTCCAGTGTCCGCTCCACCACGTCATCGTCGGGAACGAGCCCCTCGAACCGTTCGGCGGCGAGGGTCGTCAGCCGGGTCGTCTCGCAGACCTTGACCGTAACCTCCTCGGGCTTTACCCCGAGGCTCTCCGCCAGGCTCCCGAGGTCAATTGACTCCGTCTCCCAATCCTGGGTCAGCACCTCGCAGAACGCCTCGCCCTGGGGAAGGTCCGGATCGAGCACCTGCCCCACGAAGCCCATCACGTTGCGCTGGAAAACGTAATCACCGTAGTTGAGCCAGAACAGGTGGTGCAGGATGGGAATACCCCGGGGCTTGGCTTCGGGGTTGGTCAACAGGTTGAGCATGATGAGGTTCATCCAGGCCAACCGGTCTTCGTTCCGGCCGACCAGGTTCACCTCTGCGGAGAGGGCGATGACGGTGAGCCCCATCCGCGCCTGGTCGTCCACGATTTCGTCCAGGCAGGTCCCGATGTATTCGGCCATCGCCTCCTCTTTGCCCCCCACGGGCGGCTTCTTCGAGGCGATGTAGTCGGCGATGACCCGTGGGTCGAGGCGGACGTTGGACCACTCGGGGGCCTTGACGAGCTCGGCCACGGAGGCGCCGAAGCCGTCCCGGTCGTCGAGCAGACTCTTCTCGCCGTCGGGGTCTCGTTTCTGCAGGACTTTTAGCGCCTGCTGCGCGTTGGTGCGCAGCCTGGCGAAATCGTGGCGGCGGAAGGCCACCCCTTCCCGCTGCGTGCGGAAAGCCGGTCGTTTGACTTTACGCTGTTTGCTCAAGGGCAATCCACCTCGGATAAAAAAAGAAGCGGCTGGACGCGCCGTTCACCATCCCCGCCGCGACGTTCAGAGCTGCAGCCAGTTGCCCGCTTCGTCGAGATAGTACATCCCCGGGGTGAGTTTCTCCCGATAATACCGGGCGAAGATGCTCTCCACCTCGGCCCGGGGATCGGGTAAACGGGCCAGCTCCGGCGTGGTGACCGCCAGCCGGTCGTACACGAGGCCCCGGTTGTTGTTCTCGCTACCGACAATCTCCTCGGCGTAGGGGTCCCCCTCGCCGGCGGGGGTCACCGCCAGATAGCCACCCGCGGTCTCCCCGACGAGCCCGGCCGCCTTCAGGCGGGTCATCTCATCGGCGGTGTAGAGCGTGTCCAGGAGCGCGGTCAGGGCGGCGGCCTTCTCCGGGTCCAGCTCGCCCTCGGGGATCATTGGCTCGTAACCGTAGATGGGCTCTCCGGTCGCCCGGACGTTGGAGACCATCCACACGTCCTCCCCCAACTCGGCGTAGCTGCCCAGAACCTGGTTTTCAAGCATCGTCTTGGCGTCCACCAGCTCGACGTTGAACTGAGCCTGCACGCAGCCCAGGGAGCCGAGCAGGCAGAACGCGAGAAGCGGAATCAGAGTTTTTACGGCGGCGCCCATTTTCACGGCGGATGGTATCCCCGTTAAACCGTTGTGTCAAGGGAGCCCGCGGGCTAGAACGTCACGACGAAGCTCAGGAGGTGGTAAATCTGGTCGGAGGTTTGGTTCTTCAGAAAAGTGTAGTTGAGGATGTAGTTGCTCTGGGCCAGGTTCGTCTGGATGCCGCCGGCGGCGCCCATACTGCCGTCGCCCACCCCCAGCCCGAAACTCCAGAGGTGCTCCTCCTCGCCCGTGTAGGCGTAACCGGCCCGGAAGGTCACGTGTGGCAGAAGACGCTGATCCAGCCCGACTCTGATTTCGCGGAAGGCCTCGGCCCGGTTGTTGACCAGGTTGCGCACGTCCAGGGAGAAGACGACGTCGGGATAGGGAAACCACGCGGCCCCTACGTTGATAGTCTCGTCGCCCAGACCCTCCAGGTTGGCCCGGCAGCCGGGGAGATTATCGGGGAGGTCCACGTAGGTGGCGGCCACGTAGGCCCGGGGGGCGAACTCCCAGGTGGCGCCCACGGTGAAGCCGTAACCGCTCCTGCGCTCCCAGTCTACGACTTCATCGAGAGCCCCGCTCCCACGCACCACCGGGTACTCGCGGGAGTAGTAGCTCCCGCTCACGGCCAGCGTGACCCCCTCGGGGAAGTGGTACCCCGCCCCCAATGTGTTGGTGCGATCGGCCCAGAGACCCTTGACGTGGAAAAAGTGGGGGTCGTCGAAGGTCGCCGGATCGGCGAGGCTCTCCTCCCAGAGGTTGCAGAAGGCGTAGAAGCCGCCGACGGAGTAGCTGAGCGCCTTGGCGCCCACCAAGGTGGAGAGGGCGAGGGTGGCGAAATCGGAGCCCGGAGGACCGCCGAGATCCACGTCCTGCATCCGGGCCTCCTCGCCGAAGCCGCGGGTGAGCCAGTAGAGGGTGAGCCCCATATTTAAAACACCGCCGAACCCCTCCCCATGGACGAAGCCGGCCGGGTTGTAGAGCGCCGCCTCGAACTCGCAGGGTACGGCCAGAAAGGCGCCGCCCATCGCCAGGGGGCGGCAATTCAAATTGGACAGGGTGCGGTAGTAGACCTCCGCCGCCCCGGAGGAGACGGAGAGGAGCGCCAGAAGCACCAGGAGGGTCGCGAAAAATCTCACGGTGGTGATTATACGGCGCAGAGCAACCCAAGACAATAGACTACAATCCGGCCCTTGATTCCGGTGGCGGAGCCGGGTATCCTTGGTGCGTGAATCTCACCCGTTGGCACAGTGTTTTGGGAAAAGAGCCGCCCGCCGTGACCCTCATCGCCGGTCCGGAGGCTGGTCTGCGTAGGAGGGCCCTGGCCGCGTTGCGCGACGCCCTGGGCGCAGGGGCCGACCTGGAGCGGTACGGCACCGACGTGACGCCCGGCGAGCTCGCCGACGCCGTCCAGACGCTGCCCCTTTTCGGCGCCGCCCGCCTCGCCGTCGTCGAGGGGGACGCCCTCCCGGCGGAGCTTACGGATACGGTGCTCAAACTTCTCCCCGGAATCAGACCGCCCAACCACCTGGCGGTGGTGCTGGAACGGCTGGACCGGCGCTCCCGCCTATCGAAGGAGTTGCAGGACTCCACCGTCGAGTGCGAGCCGTTGAAAGAGGCCGACCTGCGCAAGGCCGCCCTCCACTTCCTCGACGAGCGCGGGGTCAAGGCCACCCCCCAGGCGCTGGAGCGAATACTGGCCGTCGCCGGGGGCCTGGACGCCCTGGAAAATACCTGCGAGAGCCTGTCCCTGCTCGTGGAGAAGGGGGGCACCCTCACCGGGGAGCAGGTAACCCAGGCGGTCGGCACGGCGCCGGGTTTCGATCCCTTCAAGCTGTGCGACCTCGCCACCGCGGGTCGGGAGTCGGAGGCCTGCCTCATGGCCGCCCGGTCCCTGTCCGACCCGGCCGAGATGCCCCGCCTCGTCGGCCTCCTGGCACGGCACTACCGGATTCTACAACTCATCCGGTTCCACTCGCGGCGCGACCTTAGAGCAGACGAACTGGCGCGGCTCGCGGGGGTGAGCCCCTACTTCCTCGACGGCTACCGGCGGGCGGCCGGACGGCACACGCCCCGGGAGCTTTGGGAGGCGCAGTCGGCGCTCCTGAACTTCGACACGGCGGTGAAACGCGGTCTGCCGGCCATCGAGACGGCCTTCCTCGAGCTGATCCACGCCCTGGCCTCGAAGGGGCGCGGCGGCTGGCCCGATTTTTTAGGTGAGCTACCCGGGGCGTGACCCTCAGTCCTCCAGGTCCCGGACGTACCAGCCCGCGTTCGTGCGCACCACGGTGAAGCGCCAGACCCGCGACGACTCCCCCCGGTGGACCCGCGCCGTCACCTCCCGGCTCTCCAGCACGTCCCCCTCGACCGGGCGCTCCGCGCCCACGGTGACATCGCCCCAATTGGTGATTCCCGCGCCGTCGAGGTTTTTAAGTTTCTCGGCCAGCCCGGCGCCCACCTCACCCACCCCTGGCGGGTAGAGCATCTTCCGGAGCTTCTCCCCCTGATCCAGTTTCGCGGCGAGGAGAAAACCCTCCACCGCCGTGGACGGGTCGCCGGCGGGGAGCCCCAGGGGCTCGGTGACGTCGGGGGTCTCGGCGGCCGTGGACCGAGGGTCCTGCGTGTACTCCTCCTGGGGCGCCGGCTTGCCCCCGCAGGAGGCCAAGAACGCGAGAGAGAGAGCGGCAACGAGCGGAACCCTTCTCATGAACCCTCCCGGTGGTTCGAACAGGGCTACGGTAACACAGGGTGAACCCGACGGCCAAGCGGCAAAACCTGGATAACCGCGGGCTCTTGCCGCTATAATGTGTGGCGGAAAGGCGGGTGAACCATGCCCAGAGGGCTCTTCGCAACCATATTCTGCCTGCTGGCGACGGTCGGCGCCACGGCCTTCACCGGGGAGGCGGAGGCGGAGGATCTCATGCTGGAGCTCGTCAACGCCGCCCGCGCCGAGGAGGGCGTGGCCCCCCTCGTCATGGACCCGGCCTTCACCCAGATCGCCCGGCAGCACTCCTGGGAGATGATCACCCTAAACTACTTCGGCCACGAATCGCCGGTTCCGGGGAGCGAGACTGTCCCCCAGCGCGTGGCCAACGCGGGGCTGACGGAGGTCTGGATCGGGGAGAACATCGGGGCCGATTACCGCAGCGGGCCCTACGACTGGGCGGCCCTCACCCGGTCCACCTTCGAGGGCCTGATGGATTCGCCGCCACACCGGGCCAACATCCTCGACCCCGATTTCAACCGGGTGGGCATCGGGATCGTGCATAGCACCCGAGGGGACCTTGGGGGAATCCACGTCACCCAGGTGTTCACCTCGAAGCGCATCGAGCTGAACCCGATATCCATCGTCTCCGACGGCGCCTTCTACAACGTGAAGCTCTCCGGCTGGCTCCTGGCCGACGGCTGGGCCGGCTGCTTCATCCGCGGTTCTATCCAGAATTTTACACCTATAACCCCCGAGCCCGACGGTTTCTTTGCCACGGTAATCAAGCTCCGGCGGGAGACGGGAACCTACACGCTCAAGCTTGGAATCGGCTCCGAGGAGTTCGGCTCGAAGGACATCTTCAACCAGTTCGACGTGGACACGGACCGGCCGGTGGAGCGGGCGCTCTTCATCGACGGCATCCCGTAGAGAGACCGGGCGTCGGTCGGTCACCGTGTACGGAAAAGGCGGGTCGGAACCCAACAAGACAAGGGGATTCAAGCCCCTTGCCTAACTTCGTCGTCGCGGACACACGGACACAAGGCGCTATTCGAGGTAGATGCTCACGTCGGTGACCTCGCCGGTCTCGAAAGTCCACCTGGTGCACCTCGACGGTGTTCCCCGTCACCGTAGGTCGCACCTCGCTCTTCGGCAAGCCGTCGACGATGCGGATGATCTCGAAAGAAATTGAAGTCCACCGATTTGCCGTTCACGTCAATCCGCTTGGGCACGAACAACTTCGATTTTCGGCAGACCGATGGGCAGGCGGATGTCCACGTTGGTCTTGTCCCCCCGGCGGACCTTGACCGGAACTTGTTCCACCCCTCAACGGCGAGGGCATCCCCGACGAGGAGCCGGTCCGCCTCCTCGCCACAGAGAGCCCGACCACCCTATCCAGCACCTCGTAGGGGCGACCCTCTGTGGTCGCCCGCGGGCGGGGACAGAGCCCCGCCCCTACACCCGTGAAATCACGTCAACAAACCCTACTCATCGTCGCTTGCCCCTTGCCTTTCAAGTCGGTTGGTTATTCGAGATAAATTTCCACGTCGGTGATCTCGCCGGTCTCGTCGTCCTCCTGGTGCACCTCGACGATGTTGCCCTCGACCTCGGACTCGACGAGGGCGATGATCTGGTCCAGGTCAACGCCCTGCGGCTTGCCGTTGACTAGGATGTCCTTGGGGATGAACATCTTGGCCAGCCGAGCCAGGGTGAGCGGCAGTCGCACGTTGACGTTGGTCTTGTCGCCCTGGTGGACCTTGATGATCAGGAACTTGTTGTCGGCCCGGGCGGTCCGGGGGGATTCCTCGTCGGCCCCGGCGGCGGCG
>JAPLSK010000139.1 GCA_026398675.1 bacterium
TCCGGCGTTCCCTTTTCGAAGAAATTGTAGGGCGGCCCCGTGGGATGCATCCCCCGCGGGCCGCCGCGCGGGGGAATCAAACGTAGGGCGGCCCCGTGGGACAAGTCCCTGCGGGCCGCCGCACACAAGGGTATCAATAACAGTATAGCACATACCCCAGCGGACCTCGCCGCCCTTGCGGCGGGGGAATAAATGGTCTATACTGCGCCAATTTGATGAAGGGGGTCGCATGGGAAAGCTCGTCCCGGTTTTGTTGATCATCGCCGCCGGCGCCCTGGCCGCCGCCGGCCGCGTCGCCGTCTGGCTCGACGTCCCCGGCTCCGCCGACTACCTTCTCGTGGAGGGCGCCCGGGCCGGCTTCGAGGAGGGGTTGACCCAGGCCGGGTTGAACGTGGCGCCCCGCGATGAGGTAACCAGCATCAACACCGTCATAGACCCCTCGAGCGACGTCCAGCTCGCGCAGTTGGCCGCGGCGCTCAAGTGCGATTACGCCGCCGCCCTGACCGTCACCGCCGCGGGGGGCGGGGTGGAGATTTCCGGCCTGGTCTACGACCCCTACGCCGGAAAGCGGTACGAGGGCCCCGTCGCCCTGGCGGAGAGCGCCGACGGCGCGAGGGACATGGCCGCGCGCCTGGCCGGAGAGCTCGCGAAAGGCCTGCCCACCGCCGGACCGGTCATTTCCCTGGACGCGAAGTGGTCCACCGCCCAGGCGGCCCTCGGCGCGGACGACGGCCTCCAGTTCAACGACTATTGCTGGATCTACCGTTACGGCGAGCCGCTGGTCCACCCCGACACCGGCGAGATGCTGGGGGTGGCGGTGACCGTGGTCGGGGCGGGCCGGGTGGAGGAGGTCCGCGGCGACCACCTGTCGCTCGTCTCCCTCTCCCCGCCGGCGGAGGGCCTGGAATACTCGCCCACCGACCGGGTGCGGGCGCTGGATGAGGGGACCTACGCGAAGATGGGCTTCGCTCGCGGCACCGTGGTCTCCTTCGGCGTCCTGGGCTTCGGCGGGAACGCGGCCGTGGCGGTCCCCATCCCCCTGCCGACGGTCCACCCGCCCGGGCCCGAGGGGGTCGAGCTGAAATTGGAGGAGAGCCTGGAGCTGGACTACACCCCGGTGGGCCTGGACGTATCCTCCTCGGGCGTCGTCCTCTGCGATGACGCGGGGCGGCTCCACCTCCTCTCGTTGAAGCCGAAGAGCGGTCCCGAGCGGGTCGTCGAGACGGGGGTATCCGGGCCCGTCGCCCGCCTGGGGGACGAGGTCTACCTGGCCGACTCCTGGGAGGGGGTGGTGCTCCGATTGGCCGCCGGGTCCGACGAGCCGGAGACCTTCACCGAGGGGATCAGCCCGGAGCTGCTCGTCGCCGGGGGTAACGGCAGCCTGTGGGCCGTAGTGTTCAGCTACTCCACGGGCTGGGACCTCGTGACCTACCCCGCGCTCGAGCTCGGGCCCGCGGGCGACGTGGTCCAGGTCCGCGAGCTGAGCGCGGGCAAGCTCAACGCCCTCGCCGCGTCCCCCGACGGCACGCTCTACTACCTCGCGAGCTTCGAGCCGATCCGGGGCCTCAAGTCCGACGGGTCGGTGTTCGAGGTCGGCGCCCGAATGCTCCCCGACCCCAAGGCCCTGGACACCGACTCCCTCGGCTGGCTCTACGTCGTGGACGCGCGGTCGGGGCTGGTGGTCTTCGACGCCCGGCAGCGGATCGCGGGGACCTGGGGCGGCGCCGGCGTGGTGGACTTCCGCAACGTCAACCTCATCGCCGTGTCGGACGACGCCGTCTACCTCGCCTCCGGCTGGGACCGGATCCTTTATCGCCTGAGCCTCGCCTACACCTACCCGGAGCGCTGATTGCGCCGCGGGGTGCTCGCTCTTTTGATTCCAACCGGCGCGCTCCAGGCCGCGGGGTTTTGCCGGGGGCATAGCTCGCTCCGCTCGGTTCGCGCGGGGGCGGCCGGCGTGGGCTCGGGCGAGCTCCACGTCGTCGTGGTGGGCGAAGCCCCGGCGGAGGAGCCGGCCCGCGGGCTCGGGAAAAATGAATTTTTTAGTATATAGTTAGAATGGATCGAGGAACCGCCTGCGCGCCCCGGACCGACTGGCGCGGGCGGACCTTAGAGGAAGGGCGGTGAACGTGCGCCGGTATTCCCTCTGGGTCGTGGCGGCCGTGCTCTCGGCCCTCCCACTGGGGGTGCGCTGCGAATCCGACTCCGAGAGCGGGGAGGCCACCCTGGCCGTCGCCAACGGCACCTACTACTACCTCCACGTCCAGATAGGCTCCGAAAGCTTCCCCGACCTCCCGCCCGGCGAGACCAGCGGGCGCTCCTACATGGCCGTGGGCGACCGGGTGACCTGCCGGGTGACCTACTCCCCCGGGCAGGGCGTCTCCGGCTCCTACACCTTCGACTACACCGGCGGCGGCGGGACCACCGGCGGCCTGGGCTGCGACGAGAGCGGACAGCTCACCTGCGAGCCCGTCTCCTCCTACGGCTCCGACGACGTTGTCACCGTTTACGACGTCAACCTCCGGGGGGTGCAATCGGAATGAGAAACCTCGCGCCCCGCGTTCCGGCGTTGACGACGACCACCGCCCCGGCGGCCGACGTGGAGCGGATGATCGCCGACGAGAAAATAAACGACTTCAGTCTGAACCAGGCCCGCGGCTGCGGCGACTACTCCGGCCACGGGCGGAACCCGGTCGTCGCGACCGACATCAGCCTCTATCTCTAGGACCGGCGGATGCGACGCTCCCTGCGGATATTGCTGCCCATCCTCGCCGCCCTCCCCCTGGGCGTCCGGTGCGAGGCCGACGCCGAGGGGATGACCGACGGCTCCCTGACCCTCTACAACGACACCAGCTACTACCTCCACCTCTCCATCGGCGGGGCGGACTTCCCCTGGACCCCGCCCGGCGACTCCACCCCCCGCGTGGGGGTGGATATAGGCCGTACTCTGCACTGCACCGCGGCCTACTCCCCGGGTCAGGGGCGGACGGGGCGGACGGAATTCGACTTCTCCGCCTCGGCCGCCGACGGCGAATCCGGCGCGGCCGTCTCCTGCTACGACGGCGTCGGCACCGCATGCGACCCCCTCGTCACCAACGGAAGCGCCCCCCATTACCAGCTTTCCATCACCGAGGAGATGCTGGGGGATGCGTAACCCCGCCGTCTTACTCCTGCTCGCCCTCGCGTTCTGCGCAACCGCCGCGGACACCGAAATGCGCCTGGCGCTCTACGCCGACACCATGCTGGCCGTGGGCGACTGGGCCGCCCTGCCCGGCGACACGGGCCGCACCATGTTCGGGCCCTCCCTGGGCGGCGAGGTCGAGGCCTCCCTGCGCCTGGGGCGCACCCTCTGGGGGCTCGTGGTGAAGTACGGGACCTACGACACGGGGGGCTACGTCGGGACGGGGGAGGAGCCGAACCGGGTCGGGGAGGCCGAAGCCCACTCGTTTTCGGCCCTGGGGTTCGCCGGAGTCCGGATGGACGAGTGGGGGGCCGTGAGTTTCTGGGGCTGCCTCGGTCTGGGGGTGGAGTGGCTGCGGGCCTCCGAAACCGTGGGCGGTCGGGATTACGACTACGGGCGGGTATTCGAGCCCTGCCCCTGTGCCTGCCTCGCCATCGGCGCCGACGTCTTCCTCACCGAGGACCTCTTCGTGCCGGTCAAGGCGAGCTACGACGTGAGTTTCGGCCAGGTGCTGGGCTACGGCGGTTATTCTGGCCAGGGGGCGGACCTGGTCCTGTCCGCGGGCCTGGGCGTCTTTTTTTGATGGTCGGGGTAAGGGCCGCCCGTCCCCTCCCCCCTCTGGGG
>JAPLSK010000140.1 GCA_026398675.1 bacterium
CCGTATCCGAGGCGGTTCAGCCCGTGAAAGCGGAATGAAAAAAAAGGAGGCGCGTCCCGCCGGACCGCGCACCCCGCGGGGTAGGTCGCACCTCGTCCGAGCCGAGGTCGTCTCCCGACGGGCGCTCTCGACGGGGGTGACGGAGCTGGTGCTCCGGACCGACCCGCCAGTGGACGCGGCGCCCGGCCAGTTCGTCGAGGTGGACTGCCGGGGGGCCGGGGTTCTCCTGCGGCGCCCCTTCTCCGTTGCCGGAATGGGGACCGACGGGTCGCTCTCGCTGGTGGTGCGCGCGGTCGGGCCGGGAACGTCCTGGCTGGCGGAGCGAAGGCCCGGCGACTCCCTGGATCTCCTCGCGCCGTGCGGCAAGGCCCGCCGGCTCGACGCCCGGGACCGACGCCTGCTCCTCGTCGGGGGGGGCATCGGCACCCCGCCGCTCTACCGTTTCGCCGAGGCCTATCGCGCCGAAGCGGAGGCCGTCGAGCTTTTCGCGGGAGCCGCTCGGGGGGAGGAGGTCCGCGGCTATCTCTGTGCCGCTCCCGTCGGCATCGTCGCCTCGGCCGCCAGCGAGGACGGCGGCGAGGGTCTCTGCGGCCTGGTGACCGCAGTCCTCGAAGCGCGGCTCAAAGAGGTCCTTTTCGACAAAAAAACGCCGATGGTAGTCGCCTGCGGCCCGGAGACGATGCTGGAGTGCGTCGCCGGGCTCTGCGGCGCCCACGGCGTCGAGTGTTGGGTGCTCCTCGAGGCGCTGATGGCCTGCGGGACCGGGCTCTGCCGGGGCTGCGCCGTCCCCGCGGCGGAAGGCGGCTACCTCCTGGTATGCCAGGACGGCCCGCTCTTCGACGCCCGCGAGCTGGCCTGGCCGCTCCCGTCCACGCCCCGGCCGCTCCGGCTGGAAGTCGAGTCCACGCCCCCGGCGCCCGAATCTTCCCTGAAGACGCGGCTCGGCCCTCTGACGCTCGACACGCCGATTCTCGTCGCCTCGGGCACCGCCGGTTACGGCACCGAGCTCGACCGCCTGGGCGGCCTGGAGGGCGTCGGCGCCTTGGTCACCAAGACGGTGACCCGGGAGCCCCGGGCGGGCAACCCCCCGCCGCGCATCGCCGAGACCCCGGCCGGGATGCTCAACTCCATCGGCCTGGCCAACGTCGGCCTGGAGCGCTTCCTGGCGGAAATACTGCCGGAGACCCTCGGGCTGGGCCTCCCGGTGATGGTCAACATCGGCGGGTCCACCGAGGATGAGTACGTGGAGGTGGCCGGTCGTCTGGCCGCCGTCAAAGGAATCTTCGCCCTGGAGCTCAACGTGAGCTGCCCCAACGTGAGCCGGGGCGGGCTCCAGTTCGGCACCGAGCCGACCATCCTCCGTAATTTGACGAAGAGGGTGAAGGAGGCCGCCGGCGGGCTGCCGCTCTTCGTGAAGCTGACCCCCAACGTGACCGACGTGACCCTCCCCGCCGGGGCCGCCCTGGAGGGGGGCGCCGACGGGTTGACGCTCATCAACACCGTTCTGGGAATGGTCGTGGACGTGGGCCGGTCCAAGCCTGTTATCGCCCGCGGCGTGGGCGGGCTCTCCGGTCCGGCCATCCGCCCCGTCGCCGTGCGGATGATCGCCCAGGTGCGCGCCGCCTTCCCCGACGCACCCATCATCGGCACCGGCGGTATCGAGAACTGGCACGACGCCGCCGAGCATATAATCGCCGGGGCGAACGCCGTCAGCCTCGGCACCGTCAACTTTTACCAGCCCCACGCCGCCCGCACAATCGCCCTGGGCCTGCGCCGACTCCTCGCCCGGCGCGGGATGGCCCACCTCGGCGAGCTGACCGGCTCCTTAAAAATATGAGATGCCCCTACTGCGGTGAAGACTCCGACAAGGTAACCGACACCCGTCCCTCCAAGGGCGGCGAGCTGGTGCGCCGCCGGCGGGAATGCCTGCACTGCGCCCGCCGCTAGACAACTTACGAGAAGGTCGAGGAGCCGGAGCTTAAGGTGGCCAAGCGCGACGGACGGCGGGAGCGCTTCGACCGGGCGAAGATAATGACCGGCCTGGAGAAGGCCTGCGAAAAGCGACCCATCAGCCACGACCAGCTAGAAACGGTGGTGGCCCGGGTCGAGACCGAGCTCCGCAACCGCCTGGGCGACGAGGTGGAGTCCAGCGAGATAGGCGAGCTATTGATGCAAGAGCTGGCCGATCTGGACGACGTGGCCTACGTTCGCTTCGCCAGCGTTTACCAACAGTTCGCCCACACCGACCAGTTCACCGACGTGCTCCGGCGCCTGCGTGAAGACCGGCGCCGGAGGCGGACCAAGAAGAAAACCGAGGAGGGGCAGACCCTCTTCTGACGAGAGGTGGGCGCTCCGGGCGCCCCTTTTCGGTGTGATGGGATTCGCGCATGGCCGAGGGAAGGCTCATCCGCCGCGTAGGCGTGAACACCGGGTTCGTCCTGGGGTCGGAGGTCGTGCGCAAGCTGTTGGCCTTCGCGCTGCAGCTCGTCGCTGTGCGCGTCTTCGGCGACGCCGGGTACGGGCGTTACACCTTCGCCATCGGCTTCGTCACCCTGTGGGCCCTGGGCAACGACCTCGGGCTGGCCGAGCTGACCGTGCGAGACGTGGCGCGGGACCGGGCGCGCGCGGGGGCCTACCTGGCCGATGTGCTCTCGATGAAGCTCCTGGCGGGCGTGGTGGTCCTCGGGATTCTGGCCCTGGTCGGGGGGGCGACGCAGCCCGCCGAGCTCTCGATGATTCTCTGGGCGGGGCTCTCCGCGGTCATCTTCGCCGGAAGCCGGGAGAGCGCCCTGGGGGTCTTCAAGGGCGCCCAGGACTTCCGCTCCCTTTTTGTCGTGAACCTGTCGGGCGACGTGCTGACCCTCGGACTGGGCTACGCCGCGGTGCTCACGGGCTACGGCCCCCTGGGGCTCATCGTCGCCACCGCCGCCGCCACGGCGCTCTCCTCCGTGATGAGCCTGGTGTGGGTCCGAAGGCGCTTCGGCGTCGTCCGGCCCGATCCGAGGCGCTGGTGGGGCCTCTTGAAGGCCGGCTTCCCCTTCGCCCTCGCCTCCGTCTTCATCATCGTGTACAAGCTGGTGGACATCACCATGCTCAAGTACATGCTCGGGTCGGACGAGGTGGTGGGGTGGTACGGGGCGTCGGTGAAGCTCGTAAACATCATGCTCTTCGCGCCCATGGCGCTTTCCGCGGCGCTCTTCCCCGCCCTGTCGGAGATGAAGCACGACGACGAGCGGCTGTCGCGCACGGCCTCGGTCACCATCCGGCTGCTGGTGGCCCTGGCGCTCCCCGCCTCCATATTCATATTCTTCCACGCCGAGGGGATTTCCGCCATCGCCCTCGGGCCGGGCTACGGCCCCGCGGCGGACTCCCTGAGAATCCTGGGCCTCTCGCTCCCCCTGGTCTTCGCCAGCTACCCCCTAGCGGTCCTGCTGAAGTCCACGGGCCGGGAGAAGCTCTTCGCCGCGGGGGCCCTCATCTGCGGCCTGGTGAACATAGTGGCCAACCTGTACGCCATCCCCCGCTGGGAGCACGTCGGCGCGGCCTGGACCACCGTTATCTCCGAGACGCTGGTCCTCGTGCTCTTCGTCATCTTCGCCCGGCGCTACGTGGACCTCTCCCAACTGGGCCGGCCCCTCCTGGGCACCCTGGCCGCCGGGGCGGTGTACGGGGTGGCCTGCGCCTTCTTGTCTCTCTGGTGGTCCCTGGCCGTTCTGCCGATTTACATCCTGCTCCTCTTCGTCACCGGGGCGGTGAAGGGGGAGGATATTCGGCGGCTCCGGGAGGTCCTGCGGCGCGAGCGGGTCTGAATCGGGGGCGTTCGCCAAGGCGACGGCGGGGATGGTAAAATCGGACCGGCATCCGTCGCGGACCGCCGGGAAAAGAAACCCCTCGGGAGGGGGTGGAATGCTCGTAGCCACCATCGTCGGTGCCCGGCCCCAGTTCATCAAGGCCGCCGTGGTCAGCCGCGCCCTCGCCGCCCGCGGGGTCGAGGAGCTCCTGATACACACCGGCCAGCACTACGACATCCGCCTCTCCGACGTCTTCTTCTCCGAGCTGGGGCTGCCGGAACCGTACTACAACCTGGGCATCGGCAGCGCCACGCACGGGCGCCAGACGGGCCAGATGCTGGTGGCGATCGAGGACGTGCTGTTGCGGCACTCGCCGGACATGGCGCTGGTCTATGGCGACACGAACTCGACGCTGGCCGGGGCGCTGGCCGCGGCCAAGCTCCGCATCCCCCTGGCCCACGTGGAGGCCGGGATGCGCTCCGGCGACCGCTCCATGCCCGAGGAAATAAATAGAATCCTGACCGACCACGCCGCCGACCTGCTTTTGACCGCCACCCCGACCGCGGTGGAGAACTTGGCCGCCGAGGGGCTGACCGAGGGCGTGGTTCCCACCGGCGACGTGATGTACGATCTGTGGCTGGCCAAGCGACCGATCTTTGAGGGGATGAAGCCCAAGCTGCTGGAGAATTTCGGTCTGCGCGAGGGCGGCTTCGTCCTGGCAACTATCCACCGCCCGCGGAACGCCGACGACCCGGCGAGGCTCACCGCGATTCTGGACGCACTCTTGGGGCACGACGAGCCCGTGTTCCTGCCGCTCCACCCCCGGACGCGCAAGAACCTGGAGGCGGCGGGGCTCTTGGAGAAGTACGCCGAGATGCTCCGCGAGCCGGTGGGCTACCTGGAGATGCAGGCGCTCCTTGGCGGGGCGCGCCTGGCGGTCACCGACTCCGGCGGGTTGCAGAAAGAGGCGTATTTCCACGGCAGGCCGTGCCTGACCCTCATGCCGGGGAGCGAGTGGGTGGAGACGGTGCGGGCCGGGTGGAACAAGTTAATCGAGCCGGAGGGGCTCCCCGCGGCGCTCAAAAATTTCTCGCCGACGGGGGAGCGGCCGCGGGTCTTCGGGGAGGGTGATGCGGCGGAGCGCGTGGCCGGGGCGCTGGTCGGCTACCGACGATAGGTATTATCACTCCTACACCGCACCCTACAGGGGAAGGTCAATGTGAGCAAGGTCCACGAGCTGGCCATCATCGGCGGCGGCCCCGCCGGATACACCTCGGCCATCTACGCCATCCGCGGCGGGGTGGACTTCGTCTTCTTCGCCGACGGCGTCGCCGGGGGGCAGATAGCCACCACGGCTACTTTGGAAAATTACCCCGGCGTGCCGGGGCCCATCAACGGGATGGAATTCTCGAAGCGGCTGACCGAACAGGCCGCCGGGCTGGGCATCGAGGTGGAACAGGCCCATATCGAGAAGCTGGAGGACCGGGGCCAGTTTTTCCTTCTGACCGACGACTACGACGAGACGCACCGGGCACGGGTGGTAATCCTGGCCACGGGGGCGCACTACCGGCCGTTCCCGCTGGAGGGGACGGCGAAATTCTCCGGCCGCGGCCTCTCCTACTGCGCCACCTGCGACGGCAACTTTTTCCGCGACCAGGAGGTCGCCGTGGTCGGCGGCGGGGACACCGCCCTCGAGGAGGCGCTCTACCTCACCCGCATGTGCCGCACGGTACACCTGATCCACCGCCGGACGGAATTCCGCGGCGTTCCGGTGCTCCAGCGGCGGGTGCAAGTCGCGAAGAACATCACGCTCCACCTCCCCTACGTCCCCGAAAAAATCCTCGGCGCCGACGGCGTGGAGGGGCTGGAAATCAAGAACGTGGAGACCGGCAAGACGGAAACCCTCGCGGTGACCGGCGTCTTCAGCGCCCTGGGGATGGTCCCCAACTCGGAGCTGGTCAAGGGGCTGTGCAAGCTGGACCCGGGGGGCTACGTCGTCGTGAACGAGCGGATGTTCACCTCGCACCCGCGCATCCTTGCCGCGGGCGACGTTACGACGACCCCCCTCAGGCAGGTAGCGGTAGCCGTGGGGCACGGGGCCATCGCGGCGGAATCCTCCCGCTGCTGGCTGGACGAGAACTGCGCGCTGCCCTCGGAGGCCGGGGAATGAGCCGTCGCCTCGCCGCCGGCGTAGTCCTTATCACTTTATTCACCGCCTGCCAACCCGACGGCGAAATCGGGCACGGCGGCACGCTGAAACCGGCGCCCACCGAGATCCGGGTCCTCTTGCAGGAGACCGACGGGCTCCTGGTGGTGAACTGCCCCTCGGGGGCGATGATAACCGACGACTCCGACAAGCCGCTCTACACCGTTCCACTGGGTTGGGACCTGGTGTTCAAGCGCAACGAGTACGGCGTGCTGGCGGCCAACGGCGAGTGGCTGCGCTGCACGTGGGTGCGGATCAAGCCCCGGGATGAGGGGGACGGGCCGCCCCGGATCACGGTCAAGGGTTCGCCCTACCGCGGTTCTCTCACCGTCCGCTCCACCACGACGGGGACGCTGCAGGCGATAAACCGGATAGAGGTGGAGGATTACCTGCGGGGCGTTCTGCCCGAGGAGACCTACGCGAGCTGGCCGCCCGAGGCGCTCAAAAGCCAGGCCGTGGTGAGCCGGAGCTACGCCCTGGCGCGCATGAGCGACGACCCCGGCGCGGTTTTCCACCTGCGCGCCGACACCTCGTCCCAGGTCTACGGCGGGTACTACGCCGAGGATCCGCGCACCGACGAGGCGGTGGCCGCCACGATTGGCGAGGTCCTGGCCTACGGCGGCCGGATCGTGACCACCTTCTTCAGCTCCTGCTGCGGAGGCCACACCGCGGCCATAGA
>JAPLSK010000141.1 GCA_026398675.1 bacterium
GGGACCAACCTCCGGGCGGGTCTGGTGGACCCCTCGGGGTGCGTCGTCGCGGTGACGAAGACCCCGCCGCGCGGGGACCGACGCCCCGCCGTGTTCCTGCGGACGTTGGCGGAGCTCCTGGAGGGGCTCTCCGCCGAGGCCGGGGGCGGACCGGACGCCCTGGCCCTGGCGGTGCCGGGGCCCATGGACACGGGGCGCGGGTGGATCTCCTCGCCGGTCAACCTCCCGGATCTGGGCGAGGCGCCGCTGGCGGAGATGGCCTACGAGGCGCTGGGGCTCCCGGTCACCCTGGTCAACGACGCCACGGCCTTTGCCCTGGGCGAGTACTGGCGCGGCGCGGCGCGGGGGCACCCCTACTGCCTGGGGGTTACCCTGGGCACGGGGGTCGGCGGCGGGGCGGTTCTCGACGGCAAGCCCCTTTTGGGCGTGAAGGGGAACGCCCTGGAAATCGGCCATCTGACCGTGGAGCCGGACGGCAGGCCCTGCAACTGCGGCCGCCGGGGATGCCTGGAGGCCTACGCCTCGGCCTCGGCGGTGCGCCGGCGGGCCATGGAGCTGGCAAAAGAGGGAAGGCTCCCCGACCTCCTCGCGGCGGCGGGGGGCGACCCGGTCAACATAAACGCCCGGCTTGTGACCGAGTCCGCCCGCGCGGGCGACGCGGTTTGCATCGGGCTGCTGGAGGAGGCGGGGCGGTACCTGGGGCGGGGGCTCGCCCTGGCGCAGACCCTTCTGGACGTGGACCTGGCGGTGGTGGGCGGCGGCCTGGCCGGAGCCGGGGAGCTCATCCTCGGGCCCGCCCGGGAGTCCCTCGCCCGGCACCGGTTCCGCACTCCCACCGAGCTGGACGTGGTCGCGGGGGAGCTGGGGGGCGACGCGGGGCTCATCGGGGCTGCAGCCCTCGTTATCGGGGCCGCGGCCCTCGCGAGCGGCCTCTTTTGACCCCCACTTCCCGGCCGGATTTGGTATCCTTCCCCCGGAAAAATAACGACTGGAGGGGCGATGGGTAACATGGGGTTTTTCGTCGGCGGCGGGGTGTGCGTGCTCATCGCCGTCATCGGGTTCTTCGTCCTGGGGGCCGCCCGGCGCAAGCAGGCGGACATCGTCGGCACCGAGACCTACTCGGCCACCGAAATCGCCGACACGTACAAGACCTCCAAGGAGGAGAAGCTCGAGGGCTCCTTCTCATTCCCCTGCGAGCTCAAAGGGACGGTGGCCGCGGAGGGCTACCTGACCGCGCCGCTCTCGGGCAAGCGGGGGGTTTGGTACAGGAGCCTGGTGGAGCGTCAGCGCCAGGTGACCGAGCTGGTCACCGACTCCGAGGGCCGCCGCCAGAAGCGCGTCAATCAGGTCTGGGATACCGTCTCCGACGAGACCGACTCCGTTGACTTCTACGTGGTGGACGGCTCGGGCCGGACGAAGGTCGCGGTGAGGGGGGCCGAAATAATCGGCGCCCACGTCGTCCACGACCGCTTCGAGCCCGAGACCGGCCTCGGAGACAACCGCGTCCTCGGCTACCGCAAGCAGGAGTGGCTCATCCCCGAAGGGGTGAACGTGTACACCCTGGGGGTGGTCACCGACGCCGGTGGAGAGCTGGCCATGCGCAAGACCGGCGACGACCGCTTCATCGTCAGCCTCAAGAGCGAGCAGGAGCTGGTCCGGGAGCTGACCGGCCGGGTGAAGGTCTGGCGCTTCCTGACGCCGGCGCTGGGCATCGTCGGGGTGCTCCTGGTGGCGGCCGGATTCTTCGTCAAATAGCGGGGAGCCCCATGGACGAGCGCGACCTGTCGGCGGAGGGGATACTCCGGTCCACGGGCTTCACCCTGGTGACCGAGATGCACCGCGGGCGGGACATCCACTACGAGAAGACCCTGAGCCTGCTCCGGGGCGGCCTGAAAACCATCTTCCTCCTGCAGCGGAGCAGCACCCTCGTCCTCGGCCCCGCCTTCGATTCCTCCAACGAGTTCATCCCGGCCGGAGCTGGGTCTTGCGGCATCTGGATAACCGTGGCGACGTGGAGAACCAGGTCCGGTTCTTCATCGTCGAGCGGGAGGACGGCAATTGCGAGAGTGTGGTGGTGTTTAAGTTCGGGGGGGAGGATTTCAGCCTGCTGATGAAAGGCCCCGCCGCGGCGCAGCTCCTGGCGGCCGGTCGGGCGCTCTACGAGCGGAGCCCGGGGGTCACCTGGGCCGGGCTGGGGGAGGTGCTGCGGTCCTCGGTGCCGGCGGGCGTGTTCGATAAAAAACTGGCCCCCCTCCTGTAGGGTCTTCCCCCTCTCCCTTATAGGGAGAGGCGCGCCTACGGGTTGGGGTGAGGGTCGAGGTTGGGAGCGTAGAAGCGGCGGCCCGCAGAGGATTCATCCTACGGGGCCGCCCTACGTCATCGCAGGCACGGGCCGGGGTGATAGAAGCGGCGGCCCGCAGAGGGGCCGCCCTACGTCATCGCAGGCACGGGCCGGGGTGAGGGGTGAACTGCCCCCTCTCCCTTCCAGGGAGCGGCGCGCCGACGGGTGGGGGTGAGGGTCGAGGTCGGGAACGTTAAAGCGGCGGCCCGCAGAAGGGCCGCCCTACGTCATCGCAGGCACGAGCCGGGGTGAGGGTCGAGGTCGGGAGCGTTAAAGCGGCGGGGATTAAAACCGAGCGAAGCGAGCTATGCCCCTGGCAAATCCCCGCCCTACAGGTGAGGAGCGGCGCGCCGATAGGCCGGGGGTGAGGGGTGAACTGCCCCCTCTCCCTCCCAGGGAGAGGCTCGCCTACGGGTTGGGGTGAGGGTCGAGGTCGGGACCGTAAAAGCGGCGGGGATAAAAATCCCCGCCCTACGTCTGTGACGGCCGCGAACATCCCCTCGGTCAGGCCCGCCACGTGGGGGGTGATTAAAAGGTTGGGGGTGGTCCAGAGGGGTGAATCGGCGGGCAGCGGCTCATTTTCCAGGACGTCCACCGCCGCGCCGCCCAGGCGCCCTTCGACGAGGGACTTCGTCAGCGCCGCCTCGTCCACGGTGGACCCGCGGCCCACGCTCACCAGAAGCGCCCCCCGCCTGCACGCGGCCAGCCGCTCCGCATTGAGCCAGCCCCGGGTCGCGTCGGTCTCGGGGAGGCAGTTGAAGATGAAGTCCGCGCCCCCGAGCATCTCCCGCCAGCCGTCGCCGCCGAAGACCCGGCTCGCCTCGCGCACCAGCCGCGGCCGGTTCACCATAGCCCACACGTCCACCCCGAAACCGGCCAACCGCCGCCCTATCTCCACCCCGATGCTCCCGAAGCCGAGAATCGCCGCCCGCTTTCCGGCCAGGAGGGCCTGCCGGTACGCCACGGCGTCGGGGTCCCAGCGCCGCTCGGACTGACGGCGCACGACCTCGGGCAGCCGCCGAGCCAGGGCCAATAAAAGCGCCAGCGCATGCTCCGCCACCGCCACCGAGTGCACCCCCCGGGCGTTGGTCAAAAGAATCCCACGCCCGACTATCTCCCCCACCGGGGTGCGCTCCACGCCCGCCGATGCGAGCTGGACCCACTTGAGATTTTCGGCGAGCGCCAGGCGCTCGGAGGTGATGCTCCAGCCGAAGAACACGTCGGCTTGGGGCAGCTCCCGATCGAACTCCTCCCGGTCCCGGCTGGGGACGACGGTGATGTCCGACTCGCCGTCGGAGTCCAGGTCGGAGCCGCCGGTCAAGGCCACGGCCTGCTTGATGTCGGACGCGACGTCGCGCTGGTGTTCCCAGTCGCGGCTGACGAAAACCAAGATTCGCAAACGTGCCTCCCGTGGCGAAAGACTACGGTTTTTCGGTGGTGGGCCCGGCGTCGTCCGGCGCCGGGGTCAGGACGGTCGTCGTGGGGACCGCTTCGGCGCGGACGAGCGCCACCGCCAGGTTGCCCGGCCCCGCCGCCACCGTCTGCTGCGGCGCGTAGCCGTCGGCGCGCAGGTTCAGTATCACCGGGTAGAGCTTTTTCGGGATGGGGATGGAAAAGCGGCCGTCGGGCCCCGATTCGGCGTCGTAGTCCGCCGGGTCGAACCCCACGGGCGGGCTCACCGGCCAGACGGTCACCTCGACCCCGCCCAGCGGCGAATCGCTGACGGCGTCGTAGGTCCGCCCCTCCAGCGGCTCCGCGCCGGGCAGGGAGCAGACGATGACGGCCGTCACCGCCGCCGCCAGCCCCGCCCCGAACCAGATGAACAAACGGTACCAGGGGAGCTGCGCCGGCATCCTACCCCCCGCTCCCCGGGGCGAATAAAAGGGTGTAGTTGAAGAAGCCCCCCCGCTTCGCCGTGCAGGCCAGGCCCGCCTGGGCGCCCCATTTCACCAGCGTCGCCGCCGGGTGGTAGTCGGGGTCGGGGAGCCATTCCTGGACGGCCAGCCTTCCGGTCGGCTTGAGCACCCTCCGGAACTCCCGCAGCGCCGCGACCGGGTCGGGGATTTCGCCCAGGACCATCATCAGGTACACGAGGTCGAAGGAGCCGTCGGGGAAGGGCAGGTGGTTGACGTCGGCGGTGCGCGCCTCGATGTTTTTCACGCCCTCGCGCTCGACCCGCCGCTGGAACTTTTCGATTATTTCCGGCTGGATGTCCACGGCGACGAGCCTTCCCGCGTCCCCGAGTCGCCGGGCGACGGCCAGGGTGTACGTCCCGAGGCCCGGTCCGACCTCCAGCGCGCGCATCCCGGGCTCCGCGCCGAGCTCGGCGACGATTTTCCGGGGCGGGTAGAAGAGCCGCCGGATGGGGTTGTCTATGAGCGGCGCCATCCAGTGCGGCATGGGGCTGGGCCGGGCCAGCCGGAAGAAGCGGGAGACGTTCAGGGCGAGGAATACCGCCAGCGGCAGCCCCGGAAAAATGCACAGCAGAACGATGAGCCAACCGGGCATGGGTTCTTACTTTTTATTGTTCTTCGGGACAGGTTTTCCGTCCTTAACCGTTAAGTCCGTCCTTTTATAGACTGCCTTCCCCTCCAATTTCGCCGCCGGTTTATCCACACCGAAGGTGTGCGTGCGACCGCCACCGCCAGGCCCGGCGCCGCTTCCCTCGTATTTCCAATCCGCAGACGTTAGATATACAACGTCAACCCTCCAGACGATTACAGGTTTTTCGGCTTCGATGCTCATCGTTTTGTCAACGAGGTATCTCCAGACGATGTACCACCCCTCGTGGTTGTAGTGGGCTTGAACGGCCCAGGGCCTTATGCTGGCCTTTGATTCTAGGCAATCATTGGGGGAAGGTCTTTCGCCGCTTCCTCTACGAATCAGGTCCGGGAAGCGGGTTTGGGCGAGGTCGGTCTGACGGTTCTTCTCGTAAACCGACACCGAATCGAGTGCCCTAGTACCCAAGATGCCGACGAAGGCGCTGAAGATGTTCTTCTGCTCAAGGTACACATCTATCAACTCCGTCGCCTCTCGTTCGACGTACTCCACCGCACGGCGTATTTGATCCGCGGTGAGCTGCGGCGGCAGCGGGACCGATCTATCCAGTTCATAACCCACCGACACACCTCGATTCGTTAAAGTGCGGCTAGTTTGGGAATGGCGTTGACCGCCATGTTGTAATACTCTTCGTTGATTTCCAACCCAATTGACTGATACCCGAGGTGCACCGCCGCGGCAACGGTCGAGCCTGATCCCATGAAAGGGTCCAGGACAATTCCCTCTCCGAGGGGGAGGCTCGCCCTGACGATTTTCCGCATAAAATCTTGCGGCTTCAAGCTAGGATGGGGAGCGATGTCCCTCTCCGGACGCCGGGCGGGTGAAGACGGGATCAAATCTTTAAAGGGTTCTTTTCCGGAAACCCGCCGCAAACCACCCGTTTTCCATTTCCGCAGGTTCACAGCGACGGTGCCCTCGATGGGCTTGCGGAAAAGCTCCCAGGGTTCCCAGCATGAGCGGGGCATGACCGTTACGTCGGGGTACTCCTCGTGGGCATTTTTAGGCCTGTCCCCTCCCCGAAGGGTGATTACCTTTCTGATGATGGCGCCCCTTTTTTCAAAGCCGGATTCGATAAATGGTTGGTCAACGTAATGGGATACTAAGGGATTTGTAGCGATAAAAACGTGCGCTCCCGGCACAAGAACCTTCATTAGGCGGTTCGCCAATTTCGAGAAGAAAAAAGAAAGCCGTTGAAAATCACCGCTGTTTAAAACGGTGAAACGAGGCAGAGGACTGCGGCTCTGCCCGTCAAACGTCGGTGGGATGCGCCAGACGCCGCCGTTACCATTTTTCCGCTTTTCCAGTTGGTCCTCATCGTATTCTCGTAGCCCGTAAGGCGGGTCGGTGACCACGGCGTGGATTGAGTCCGATTCTCGCCCGTCTAGCCACTCAAAGGCGTCGCAGTTGAAGATGTCGTATTTCGTTTCTTCAATCTGGGGGCCGATGGATGATATCTGTAATTGGTTCTTTCTATCCATTGGTATTCCTTGCCTTCCCGTGGCTCCAGCGGAGGTACGCCTCCACGAAGCGGTCCAGGTTACCGTCCAGCACCGCCTCCACGTTCGAGGTCTCCTCGCCGGTACGGGGGTCCTTCACCAGCCGGTAGGGGTGCAGCACGTAGTTTCTTATCTGCGAGCCCCAGGAGATGTCGCGCTTGGCCGCCTTGGAGTCGGCTATCTCCTCCTCGCGCTCGCGGCGGTAGTGGTCGGCCAGCCGCGCCCGCAGCACCCGCATGGCGGATTCCTTGTTGTACTTCTGGCTGCGCTCGTTCTGGCAGCTCACCGTGATGCCGGTGGGGAGATGGGTGATGCGCACGGCGGAGTCGGTGGTGTTGACCGATTGCCCCCCGCAGCCCGAGGAGCGGAAAACGTCCACGCGCAGGTCGTCGGGGGTGATCGCGACCTCGACGTCGGTGTCCAGGTCGGGGTAGGCGTAGAGGGCGGCGAAGGAGGTGTGGCGGCGGTGGTTGGCGTCGTAGGGGCTTAATCGCACCAGGCGATGGACGCCGATTTCGCCCCGCAGGTGGCCGAAGACGAGGTCCCCGCGCACGGCGAGGGTGGCCGACTTGATGCCCGCCTCGTCGCCGGGGGTGATTTCCAGCAGCTCCGCCTTCCACCCCTTTAGCTGGAAGTAGCGGGTGTACATGCGCAGGAGCATCTCGGCCCAGTCGGCGGACTCGGTGCCGCCGGCGCCGGGGTGCAGCTCGACGATGGCGTCCTGGTCGTCGTAGGGGCCGGAGAGGAGCGCCTTGGCGGTAAGGGCCAGCGCGCGGTCGGCGAGGCGGTCCAGCTCGTCGGCGATGAGCGCCAGCGCGCTCGCGTCGCCCTCGTCCCGGGCCATCTCCCCCAGCTCCGTGAGTTCGGCGAGCTCTTTTTTCAGGCCCTCGGCGCGGTCGAGTTCCTCGGTCAGGCGGGTGGCCTCGGCGGTGAGCTTGCCGGCCCCCTGGGAATCGCCCCAGAAGCCGGGCTCGGCCATGCGGCGGTTCAGTTCATCGAGCCGGTTGCGCTTGGTCTCCGGGTCAAAGACACCCCCAGAGGTCGGCGACGGCTTTGGTAACGCGCTCCAGGGTGTCGTCGTATTCGGGCATGACGCTCCTCGCGGCGGATTTTTTAAGATTATAGCACGCCGGCTTGGATGTGGAAGCCCCGGCTTAAGTATAATGGACGGTACGGCGTTTCCTTAAAAAAGATAGGGGTTGCGCGATGGACGACGTCTCCCGAATGCGTGACGAGGCCGCCGGGCTCCTGTCGGCCCTGATCCGGTTCAACACCACCAACCCGCCGGGGAACGAGCTCGAGTGCGCCCGGTTCCTCGCGGGCTGGCTCGCCGAACGGGGGGTTCCCGCCGAGGTCGTCCAGAGCTTGCCCGGGCGGGGGAACGTCGCGGCGCTCCTCCCCGGAGATCCTGGCAAGAAGCCGCTCCTGGTGATGGGGCACCTGGACGTGGTGCCGGCGGGCGATTTCGCCAAGTGGAAGCGGGACCCCTTCGGCGGCGAAATCGCCGAGGGGTGCGTCTGGGGCCGGGGGGCCATAGACTGCAAGGGGGTGGTGGCGGCCCAGGCGGTGACGCTGGTGGAGTTGGCGAAAAAAGGCGGCGGCGGGCGGCCGATCCGATTCCTGGCCACGGCGGACGAAGAGGTGGGCGGCGGCGCGGGAATCGGCTGGATAGTCAAGAACCGCCCCGACCTGGCCGACTGCTGGGCCTCACTCACCGAGGGCGGCGGCGAGGTCTACGACATCGGCGACCGGCGCTTCGCCTCCTTCATGATCGGCGAGAAGGGCCAGCTCCGCCTGCGCTTCAACATCCGCGGGACCCAGGAGCACGCCGCCGTGCCGGGTGACCACCAGGCGATGTACGTCCTGGGCGAGGTCCTGCGTAGGCTGGAGAAGCTGCCCCTCGAGTACCGGGTGCTCCCCGCCAATCGGGGGCTCCTGGACCGGCTGGTGGGCGATGACGGGCCCCTGATGCGGCGGCTGGAGCGGGGCGACGCCCGCGCCTGGCAAAAATTCCTCGGGGACGTCGGCCGGATCTCCGCCCGGCTGCCCGCACTCTTCAAGGCCATCTACGCCGACACCCTCGCCCCGACCATGGTCCGGGGCAGCGAAAAGCTCAACATCATCCCCAGCGAGGTGGTCCTCTACTGCGACTGCCGCCTTTTGCCCGGCAGCGAGCCCGAGGACAGGCTGGCTCTTTTCAAGAAGTTGGTGGAAGACCTGCCGGTGGACGTCGCCGTGGAGAACTCCCATCCGGCCAGCGCCTCGCCCCCGGACCACCCGGTGGTGGAGGCGGCGCGGGAGCTCCTGCCCACGTGGGACCCCAAGCTCGAGCTCATCCCCACCATCTGCCTGGGTGGTACCGATTCGCGGCAGCTCCGCTGGGCCGGTTACGACGCCTACGGGTACGTCCCCTTCCCCTCGGAGCCGAACCCGGAGGACATGCCGACGCGGGTCCACGGGTTGAACGAGCGGCTGGAGCTGGAGCTGTTGGGGGCGTTTTACCCCTCACCCTAACCCTCTCCCCAGAGGGGAGAGGGGACAGGTGGCAGCCCTCGCCCCCATCCCCGTCGGCGCGCCGCTCCCTAAAAGGGAGAGGGGTTATGCGGCAGCTCTCACCCTGGTTGCGATGACGTAGGGCGGCCCCTCTGCGGGCCGCCGCGTTTTCTACGCTCCCAACCTCGACCCTCACCCTAACCCTCTCCCCAGAGGGGAGAGGGGATATGCGGCAGCCCTCACCCCGGCCCGTCGGCGCGCCGCTCCCTAAAAGGGAGAGGGGGCCGCTTCACCCCTCTCCCCGGCCCGTAGGCGAGCCTCCCCCCAGAGGGGGGAGGGGACTATTCAAACCGCACCACGGCGACGCGCTCGCGGTCGGCGAGATCGTTTTTTATCTCCACCCGCGCCCCGGCGATTTTTCCGAAAATCCGCCGCACCGCCTCCCCCTGGCCGTCGCCGATTTCGACGAGCGCCAGGCCGCCGGGCTTGAGTAAACTTTTCACTGCCCCGACGAGGCGCCGGATGACCGCCAGGCCGTCCTCGCCTCCGTCCAGGGCCCCGCGCGGCTCGTGGTCGCGCACCTCGGGCTCCAGGCCGCCAATCTCCCCCGCGGGCACGTAGGGCGGGTTGCAGCAGACCAGGTCGGCCCTTTCCGCGAGCCCCGCGCCCAGGTCCGTTTGAATGACTTCGACCCTCCCCGCCGCGCCGCACAGCGCCGCGTTCTCCCGCGTCAGCTCTACCGCCTCCGCCGAGAGGTCGGTCGCCGTCACCCGTAGATTCACCCGGTTCACGGCCAGGGCGCAGGCGATGTTCCCGCAGCCGCAGCCGAGGTCGTAGGCCGACCCGGCGTCCCCGGGTAAATTTTCCAAGGCCAGCTCGACCAGGACCTCGGTCTCGGGGCGGGGGATGAAGACTCCGGCGCGGACCTTCAACGTCAGCCCGTAGAACTCCGTTTCGCCGAGGATGAGCTGGAGCGGTTCGCGTCGGGCGCGGCGCTCGACGTCGGCCCAAAAACCTTCCAGCGCCTCCGGGTCCGGCTCACCCGCGATAAAAATCCCGCCCCGTTTCACGCCACCGACAGGAGGTCGTCATGTACGGAAACCTGGTTGGGTTCGGGATCGTCACATGGATTCTGGTGGTGCTTTTAGCATGGGTGGCGCCGGCGATCGTGGGCTACATCATCGGGAAGAAGAAGGGTAAAGCTGGCGTCGGCTTAATACTCGGCCTTTTCCTCTCCTGGATCGGCGTCGTCATTGTAGCGGTATTGAACGACGATGTGAAGCGCGATCAGGAGCATCAGGAGTCGATGGCGGCGGTGATGGGCGGGGCCAAGGAGATAGTGAAGGTCAAGTGCTCCAAGTGCGGCGCCCTGGTG
>JAPLSK010000142.1 GCA_026398675.1 bacterium
AAGACGCGCAGGTCCGTGCCCGCCGGCAGGTCGCGGAAGGTGACCGTCGTGTTACCCTCTCCGGGGCGGAAGGGGTTCGGGAAAGCGTAGGCCGCGTCCAGCCCCCCGGCCTGCCCCTCGCGGGGTACCAGTTGCAGCACCGCGGCCGCCGCCGCCCGGGCGCCGCTCACCCCCTGCACCAGGTCCAGCTTGTCCACGGTGTCCTCGGTGGTGTGGTAGTAGGGGTAGCTCTCGGTGCCGGCGTACTCGGTGACGTGAACCGCGGGGATGCCCGCCCGCCAGAAGCTGGCGTGGTCCGAGCGATACCATTCGGGGTCGTTCGTCTCCACCTCGAAGGCCGGTGTGTAGCCGCACCCGTCGTCGTAGGCCCTGGAGAGCCAGAGGGAGTCGTCCCGGGTGAAGACCTCCAGATCGTAGTTCTCGTCGTCGCGGTAGGCGTACATGTCCAGGTTCAACACGCCGCCGACGTCGCCCTCCGCCAGATCGGCCACGTAGTAGGACGACCCGATCAGCCCCTGCTCCTCCCCGGAAAAAAGGACGATCCGCACGGGGGTGTCGAAGGTGAGCCCCCGGCAGGCGCGCGCGACCTCGAGGCAGGCGGACACGCCGCTGCCGTTGTCGTCCGCCCCGGGCGCCAGATGGAGCGGATCATCGGAGATGCTGTCGTAATGCCCCGTGACGAGAAGGGCCGGGCCGTCTCCCGAGCTCGGCAGCTCGCAGACCACGTTCCGCCAGGTCAGGCTCTCCTCGGTGTCTATGTAACCCCCGACGAGCGTCCCGCCGCCGTCGGTGGAAACGTAGGCGAAGGGCGGTTCCCCGCCGCCGATCCACAGGGTGTCGTCGTCCAGCACGTCCAGGGCGAGAAAGCGGTCCCGGTCCGAGCCCTGGACGACGGTCCAGGTCGCGCCGCCGTCGGTGGTCTCGAACAGGTGGCGGTTGTCCCCCACGCAGAAGCCGTGCTGTGCGTCCACGAACTCGACCTGGTAGATGAACTGGGTGAATCCGCTTTCCTGGGCCGACCAGGAGAGGCCGCCGTCCCCGGAGTGGAGGATGGTGCCGGCCGCGCCGACCACCCACGAGTCGCCGGTGCCCGGATTGATGCTCACCGAGTAGAGGTTGCGCTCGACCCCCGAGTCCACGTCCCCCCACGTCTCTCCCCCGTCCACGCTGCGCAGAATCTGTCCCTCCGCCCCCACGGCCAGCCCCAGGGAACCGGCCAGGTCCACCCCCAGCATGTCCCGGGCGTCGGGCGCGTCGCCCTCCCTCCAGGTATCCCCCCCGTCGTCCGTCCTGGAGATGAAGCCTCGGCCGGAGGCGCAACCGTGCTCATCGTCGGCGAATGCGATGTCCCGGATGTTCGAGGGGAAGTCGTGGTCCACGACCTCCCAGGTATCACCGCCGTCGTCGGTGGCGAGAATGGTCCGCAACCCCCCCGTGAACCCCCGGTTCGCGTCGAGGAAGAGCACCGCGCGGGTGGAATAGCCGGCCGTATCCTCCAGGGCGTGCCAGGTCTGTCCCCCGTCCTCGGTCTTGACCACCATCAGCCCCACGGCGTAGGCCGTATTGTCGTCCACGGCCGAGACGTCCCAGATGTCCACCGTCCCCACCCCGTTCAGGTCGTAGAGGTGGTAGTAGGGCTCGTAGCCCCACCCGCCCAGGGTGGTCATCAGAAGCTCGGCGGCCTGGGCGCATCCCGCAGAGAAGGAGAAGCGGGTGGGGATGGCGGTGAGCTCCTCGAGATGATCCAGGTAGTGCTCCTCGTCGATCCTGGCGACGACCGCCGGGTCTATCCACCCCCCGCCGAAGGGCTCGGGGGGCGTGTCCTGGAGCATCCCGGAGGGCCGGGAAACCCCGGGCAGGGGGTGTAAGAGCAGGAGCTCCCCGCCGGGAAATCCCGGCAGGAGCCCGTCGGAGCGCAGCAGGTGGACGCCGGGGAAGGAGGCGACGACCTGGACTCCCGCGGGCGGAGCCTGGCCGTAGAAGAGGTAGTAGTACGAGCCGGGCTCGTGGTCGGCCAGCCTTCGGGCGCCCGGCGTGGTCTCGCCGAGATAGAGCCAGCCGCCGGCCGCGGGAACGGTGAAGACGGAGGTCTCGGGCCTCGCCGGGGAATAAAAGAGGCCCGGCGTCGCCCAGGCCCCCAGGTGAAGAAGGGTGAGGAGCCAAACGGTGGCGCGCATCCTTCCCCCTACCGGTACACGTTCTCGATTATCCGCGGGTACTCGGAATCCGCGGTTCCCAGCATCATCCACAGCGCCGCGACGAAGTCGTCCCGGGAGAGGGATGTCGCGGGGAACTCCGCCTCCAGCTCCACATTGTTGTAGTCGTTGATCACCGCTTTGACCATGTAGTTCTCGAGGCCGATGCGCAGCAGGACTCCGGCCAGGTCGCCAAGATCCCCGTGGCTGTGCTCGGGGATGGAGACCAGGACCGACTGGAAGCAGATGAACCCGTCACAGAGGTAGAGGGTGCAGGGGATGGCGCCCATGTTGTCCCCGGTGGTGCTTATGTACCAGGTGTTCGGCTCGGACGGGCAGAAAAAACAAGATTACGATCAGCCGCATCTTCCACGCCTCCTTGAGTGGGCGCATTCATTATAAACGGACCGGACGCGTTTCGGTCAAGTCGAATAAAAAAAGGGGCCCGGGCCCCTCTTTTTTTTTACTTAGTCTCGGGGGCCGGTTGCTCCCCGCTCGTCGCCGGCGCGGATCCCTCGTTCACGATGGGCGCCGCCTCGGGGGCCTTCTGAGTCTGTTCGGTCCCGCCGCTCGGCAAGGCGGCCTCCTCCCGCTTGGGCGAGGAGTAGAGAAAGGCCAGCAGCAGGGAGATGACCATGTAGCTTATCGCCATCCAGCGGGTGAGCTTGGAGAGGAAGGTCGCCGCCCCGCGCTGCCCCAGAATTGTTTGGGTTCCCGCACCGCCGAAGGCTCCGGACAACCCGCCGCCCTTGCCGGCCTGCAGGAGGACGGATAACGCTAGGCCGATGCACAGGAGGATGTGGATTACGATGACTACGTTGACGATGATCAAAGGGGCCGACCTCCTCTACCCTTTCGCGAGGCGGGCGAAGTTTAGCAGAAGGGTGCTCCCCGCGTCAAGGTTCAACGGCGGTCATGGCATCGAGGAGACTCTTGAACCTGTCCGCCCCCTCCTCGTCGCCCAGTATCAGGCTCTCCGCGTAGAGGGCGTAGATGTCCGGGGTGCCGGCCGTTCCTTCCTCGAGCCGCCTGCGGGCGTAGAGAGCCGCGCGGCCGTAGAGGCCGTAGAAGATGCAGCGGCCGACCAGGACGTCGGAGGGTGACGGATCCCGGGCGAGGGCGGTCCAGGTGGCGGCGGCGTCCTTCGCCACGCTCCAGCGCTGGGGGATGAAGGGGGAGAACCACCCGGCGCGGACTGCCGCCGCGGCGGCCCGGGGGGCGTATCCCGCCGCTGAAGCCGCCTCGGCGAACACGTCCAGCCGGCCGAGGAGGAAATCGGTGGCGGCGCGCTCGTATTTGTGCGGGCCCTCGGGCCGGGGCTTGAACCGCAGGACTTCCCAGCGCGTACGGGTCAGGGTTTGCCGGCCCAGGTCGGGATTCCCCGTCGCGATGTAGGCCTCGATGGGACGCCAGACCTCGACGAGACCCAGGGGGACGAACCCGTCACGGTCCTCCTTCAGGGCCAGGGAAAGCCCATAGAAGTAATCCACGTCCACCGCCAGGGCCAGCGGCCGTCGGGCGGCGCGGGAGTAGAACTCCAGGAGGCTGGTGTCCACGTAGCTCCGGGCCGTTCGGACGTCGGGGGCGTGCTCGCCGGCGTAGCGCCACAACCGCATCTGCTCGTCCTCCCCCGGCGGCAGGAGCCCCGCGCGGTCGGCCAGCTCCCGCTGATACCACGGGTCGCCCACCTGGTAGGCCGAGGTGACATCCAGGTCCGGGCGACGGTCATCGGCGTAGCGCCGAACCAGGCCGTCGAAGTAGCAGCTGTCGCCCTGGACGATGGATACGGCCAGGATGGCCCCGGGGGGGCAGGAGGCGAAGAGGTCGGCGCCGAGCTCCTCCATCCCGGTTCTCTTCGACAGGTCGGCCCGGGGGAGGCTGAAAAAAACCGTGGCGGCGAGGACGAGAGAAAGCGCGCCGACGGCCATCGCCCTTCCCCGGTGTTCGAACTTCCGGGCGAGCCACCCGGCCCCGAGATAGAGCCCGGCGGCGAAGACGAAGGCCCCGGTCAGAAGGAACGTCTCCCCGGACCCCACGAGCTGCGGCACCGGGTAGTTGCTAATCGCCAGGAGCAGCGCCGCCGGCAGGAGCCACAACAGAAGCATCCCGGCGAAGAGCTGACGCCTCCCCTTCCCGACGAGAACCGCCAGGCCGGCGAGACCCAGGAGCGTCGCCCCCGGCGCCAGGTCGGCCCACCAGGTCCGCCCCATCCAGGCGATTTGCCCGCCGAGACGGGCCAGGTCGCGCGCGAGCGGCGTGTCGGCGTAGACCGACTGGCTCAGGCTGCGGGTGAAGCCGTAGAAGCTGTCCGGGGAAGACCAGTTGATGAGCGGCCCGGTGGAGGCGCGGATGGGGAGGTAGAGGTAGGTCGAGAGGCCGAGGCCCAGCGCGGCGACGGTGAGCCCCCAGCCCGCGGCGTTCAACCGCTTCAGGGCCGGCCACAGGATGAGCGCCAGGGCCGGGAGGTACGCGTAGCCGGCGTTATGGCTGACCAGCATGAGCCCGATGACCAGGCCCGCCGTGGCCGTCTCCATCCCCGAGGGCTCTTGGGCCAAAGCGAGGCGTCGGGCGCGCAAGCTAACGTAGAGCGCCGCCGCCAGGAAGGCGGTGTGCTGGGTGTAGACCTCGGTGAGGGAGGCCTGAGTCCACAGGGTCGCCGAGAGACCGAAGGCCATCGCGCCCAGGGCGGCCAGCCACGGTCTTTCGGCTCCGTCGCTTAATCGCCCCAGCTCGGCGAGGGCCAGCGCCATAAAGAAGACCGTCAG
>JAPLSK010000143.1 GCA_026398675.1 bacterium
GAGGAGGCCGGCTGGCTGCGGGCCGCGCTGGGAGCGCTCACCGACCCCCGCGACGGGGTACAGGTGGCGGCGATGTTGCTCTCGCCATTCGGTGGCTTCGATTACGACGACCTGCTCCGGCTCAAGCGGCTCGGCGACGCGTCGGGACGGCGATGGACCGACCTCGTCGGCGACCCGGCGGTGGACGGGCTGGGCGAACGCTTCGCCTCCTTCCGCCCCCGCTGGCTCCGGTGGCGAAGGCAGGCGGGCCTCGTCGGCGGCTCGCGGCTCACGGCGGCCATCTACCGGGACTCAGGGCTGGAGGCCGCCCTCAAGTCCGAGGGGCGCCCCGACCGCTGGCGGCGGCTGGAGCACCTGTTGGAGCTCATCCGCGCCGAGGAGCGCGCCGGCGGCCTGACCGGTCCCGCCGACACCCTGACCTGGCTCCGCGACAACGAGGGGTCCCGCGAGTTCGAGGAGCCGACCCCCGAGTACGCCCCCGTGGTGCTTCTGACCATGCACGCCGCCAAGGGCCTCGAATTCCCCGTGGTGCTGCTGCCCTTCCTCGATACGAGCAGTCGAGGGTCCTCCTGCGATTACGCCCTGGCGCCCGATTCCACCGGCCACCGGAGATTGACGGTGCAGGTCCGCACCGAGGATGCTCCCTTCACCCCTAAGCTGACGCCCCTGGGCGAGAGCATCAAACGGCGCGGGGAGCTGGACGAGGAGCTGGAGCGCAAGCGGCTGTTCTACGTCTCCTGCACCCGGGCCATGGACCACCTGATTCTTTTAAACACCGCCGATAAAGAGGTCGAATCGCTGGAAGGCGGACGGGCCGGACGGCGGATCGGTCAATGGCTCAACAGTTTATTGAGCGGTGAGGGCGGCGCGGTGTCCGGCGCGGTCCGTCATCTCGAACGGGAGCTGCCGGAAAAACGTGAAAATCCGCCCCCTCCGCACGGTGCGGTGCGGATAAGCCTGGAGCTCCTCGCGCCCCTGGACGTCCACGACCCGCCGCCGGTGAGCCCCTCGGCCCTCGCCGAATTCGGGCAATGCCCGCTGGGGTTCTACCTGCGCCGGGTTATGAAGCTGGAGGGCGAAAAACCGAAAACCGGCCCGTCGTCGGGGGATTGGGACGCGGACCGCCCCTGGGGAAGCGCCTTCGGTACGGCCCTGCACCATCTCATCCAGACCGGAGGTGGCGTCCCGCTGGGGGAGGACGAGATACGCCGGCGACTGGCCGGCCTGCGGGACCAGACCGCCTCCGAGGAAGAGGAGGAAGTGGCCGAGTTTGTCTCAGCAATACTTGAAGAACCCGACCGGACGACCATCGCCGGATTAGCCGCGCACTTGAAGACGCTGGACGGGATGGGGGAGTGGCGGCGTATCCGCGAGGCCGGGCCGCGATTCGAGGTTCCGTTCCAGGTGGAGCTCGGCGGCTGCCTGGTCCTGGGCCGCATGGATTGCCTGGTCGAGGAGGACGGCGGGCTCGGAATCTACGACTTCAAGTCCACCGGCCTGACCGGCACTCTTCCGGCCCAGGTCATCGAGAAGCACGGCTACGACGTCCAGCTCGGCGTTTACGCCCTGGCGGCGGAGCGGCTATTCGGAAAACCCGTGCGCGAGGTCGCCCTGCTCTTCACCGCCGAGGGCGGCGGGTTCCACCGGCTGGACGCGGGGGAGGTCTCCCGCCGGGCCGAGGGATTGCTTAAAGAAGCGGCCGAGCTGGCCCGCTTACCTTTCGCCGAAGTCTGGCGGAAGCGGACCCCCGGCTGCCGCGACTGCAACCTCTGGAAGCTGTGTAAAGGGTTGGACGAAGGGGAAGCCCGTTGAGCGCGTCGTAAACCCGATTGGAGCAAAAAAAGGGGCCCGGTTTCGGACCCCTTTATTCGAGTGGCAGCGGGACGGGGAATCGCGGCATACCAACACTGGTGGACTGTGTGATTACTAAAAAGCTGAAGTATACGTTTTAATACTTACATTCACTGAATCCACTTACTGAGCCTGACCATCGGTGCCAAGTTCACTGAGATTCCCATTACGCACAACTTTAGTTAAGTATTCCAGTAGTGCTAGAGCTTGACGAAGAATTTCTTCAAATACAGATGGTAAGCTCCTGGTATCAATACCGAAATATGTAGAAACCTTCCTATATTTGGTTCCTTTTCGATGCGCAACCCCACTGGACCGAAGGTCTTGGAGCTTACGCAAGAATATGATGTGTTCTTCTGCTTCTAAAACGCATCTAGTTGTAAAAGCGACCTCTAAAATGGAAATACTCCCATTCAGGTTTCCACTCTTTTCAGGAGGTATCAACCGATTAAGGTACTTCTCGTTCAATGAGTCAATCAGAACTTTAGCAAGTCCTTGTACAAGTCCATCAAAAGCTCGTTGCTCATCTGTAGCAGGAATTCGGATACACTGGTAATAGTGCTCATCATCGGGTTCTAAAGGTAACAACAGCTGCCATCCAAGGCACTCGTTACATGCTGTTTGTAAATCGTGATACCTTATCCCAAATAAATCTTCAGGACGGTCGGAGTCAGTGAACTGAGCTAGTATTTGACGTTTAGTAAAGGTTTTACTCAACTTACCAGCCGGCGGAATATTATACGATCTCCAATAAAGTTGCTCATCATATGGCAAGTCACGACCAAGATCCCCAAGCCATGCACAAACCTTATCATCGTGATGGTTATCTATAGCCATGCCCCAGAGATTCCCACAATGTAAATGTGAATCTTCTACCGAGTACTTACCCGGTTGCTCGTAGTATTTATCTAGAACTTCTTTACGAAAATGAACAGGCGTTAAATAATTGGGAGCATAAGGATTGGAGCCGAAATTATTAGCCAATGCATCGGGGTTAGACGTGTAGTAAATATTATCACCCTTGTCATCGATGCCGATAATAAAGTCCATGTATTTCTTGTGTTCTTCTTCTGCAAAGCACCAGAATCCACTTTTTTCCTTTGGTAAAGGCTTTATTAATTTTTTACCATGCACGCAACTGAATGCCTTTAGGTTATTTATACCCTCAAAATCGCCATAGCTTTGACTCCAACACATAAGGTCTTCATAGAAATCATTGCTGCCTTCTTTCAGTGACAATTCATCGAGCGATAATAAGGAATGCTCTCTACAATCGAATTGTATAGAGAGGTGCATCTCCTTGACCGCGAGGAATTGGCGTATCTCCTTGAGTCGAATCTGAATCCGTTCAGATTCGACTGTGGCAACAAGCTGCTTATTACCGGATTCATCAATTTTAAAGTAGTGGTTCTCTTTCCTTTCGTGATAGAGCTCATGAAAATGCCTAAATTCCTCGCTGATTTCTGAGTAATCAGGAAATATATCATGAAACATGCGATTAATAACTAGGGGTTCTATCCCTCTACTAACACCATAACGGAGATATTCGACTCTTGTCTCACCATCTCCATGATATCTAACAGCACATGGTATGCCTTCACCATAGCTTAAATCCCAATCAGAATTCTTGAGTGATTCTTCCATTTGTTCATTGGGGATAAGAGCGCAGTAGATAAGTCGGTCATGTAGCTCATTGACATCTGATAAATAGACGGTAACCATCTCTGTGAGTTGAATGTCACGCTGTAATGATCGAAGCAGGTCAACTTGCGACAACCGCCTACTTTCTTCAGCTTTTGTTGACATTTTTCCACTTCCCATTTTTAGTTTCATCCTAGGTGGGATTATATACAAAAAGGGGCCAAATTTGCCCCCCTTTGTTTATTAAGCGCTAAATACCGTGGGCATAAAAAAACCCGCCGAAGCGGGTTGGTGAAGTAACCGCGGGTCATTCCAGTTCCGATACGTCGCGCCCGGTAGGTGCAACCGTCTCCGGCGGGGCCGGGGCGGGTCCCTCCTTCGTCCCGACGGCCAGGCCCGAGGCGGTGGCGAAATACACCGTGTTGGCCCCCTCGTCGTAGGCGCAATCCAGCATCACCGGGTCCACGAGACCCTCCTGGACGCCGTGGTGCTCCCAGACGTTGGTGGCGAAGATGTAGTAGATGGCGCCACCCTCGGAAGCGGCCCAGATGGAGCCTTTGCCCATCCCGATGCCGTTGACCCGGTCCCAGGCGCCGCCGTTCATCACCTCGTTGAAGCTCTCCCCGCCGTCGGTGGAGCGCCAGAGCCCGAGCCCGTCCGTGGAGACCCAGACGTAGTCGCCCGAGGCGGCCACGCGGCGGAAGGGATCGTAGCTGGCGCGGATGACCCACTCGTCCCTCTCGCGCAGGTACTGGGCCAGGTAGCCCCGCTTGTCCGGGGAAACGGCCCAGACGGAGTCCTCCGTGATGGTGACGTCGGAGACCGTTCGGTAGCCGCTCTCTTTCCCCATGAGCGGATCGAGCTGGGCGAAGGCGACCGGACGGGTGGGGTCGAAGGCGGAGGTTTGCAGGAGCCCCTGGTCGGTGGCGATGTAGGCCTCACCGGCGAGGCTGGCGGCGCCGTGGCAGACCCAGCCGCCGTCCCGGGGGGGCAGGCCCGCGGCGGTCCAGCGGTGGCCGATGTCCGACGAGTACGCCGCCCCGTTACCCAGCGCCCAGAGCACCCCGTCGGCGAAGACCACCCGGCTCAGGTTCGGGGGCAGCAGAGGGTTCTCCACCGCGACGAAGCGCTCACCCTGCTTCATCATCAGGTGGCCGCCCCCGACGCCCATCAGCCCCTCCGGGGTCAACGCGACGGAGACGAGCCCCTCCGCGGGCAGACCGACCTCGGAGCCCACGAGCTTCCAGGTGAAACCGTGGGTGACGACTCCGGCCTGTTCGGGGGTCAGTTCCGCCTGCTCGGAGATGGGCTTTACGTCGTCGCCGCAGCCCGAAAGCACCGCGAGGACGAGCGCCGGGATGAGGGGGATGTATCTCTGCCCGAAGGTATGGCTGCGCATGGGCGGGGCTTATTCCTCTCCGAGGAGCTCCTCGTAGGCGGCGGCGGCGTTGAGATCGTCCATCTCCGCCGGGTTGTCCGGTTTGACCTTTATCAGCCAGCCGCTCCCGTGCGGGTCGTCGTTGACCTTCTTGGGCTCTTCCACGGCCGCCATGTTGATCTCCGTCACCTTGCCGGAGATGGGGGCGATGACGTCGTTGGCGGCTTTGACGCTCTCCACGACGCCGCACTCGCCTCCCGCCTCGATCCGGTCACCCACGTCGGGCAGCTCCAGGTAGACGAGCTCGCCCAGTTGGTGGGCGGCGTAATCGGTGATGCCGATAGTCGCCTCTTTCGGGTCGAAGATGACCCACTCGTGGGTATCGGTGTACTTCCTGTCATCGGGGTAGGACACTCTGTCTCCCTCCTTCGACGGCCCGCCGGCTTGAAGCCGGGCGTGGGCTTCGCGACGTAAGTGTTGCTTTTTAAAAAGTGCCGCGAGTCATCGTTATCGCTGTCGTTTAAGTGCAAATACCGAACTGAAATTTTGGCGGCCTCGGTACGCGAAAAGGGTGATGGACCGAGCCGCTACTTGCGGGTTCCGTCCTTGTAGAAGGGTGGCTTGACCACGACGGCCCCCCGGAGCTTGCCCCGGATGTCCACGGAGAATTCGGAGCCCGGCGCGCGGTGTGACGACGCGAGGTAGGCCAGGCCTATCGCCTTGCCCAGGGAGGGCGACATCGTCCCCGAGGTCACCTCGCCTATCTCCGCGTCGCCCGAGAAGCACTTGGTGTGCTGCCGGGCGATTCCGCGCTCGAGCATCTCGAAGCAGACGAGGCGGCGGCCGGGCTTGGCCTCTTTGACCTTGACCAGGGCGTCGCGGCCGATGAAGTCGTCCTTCTCCAGCTTCACCGTCCAGGCCAGCCCCGCCTCGAAGGGGTTTGTGGTTTTGTCTATGTCGTTGCCGTAGAGGCAGTACTTCATCTCGAGGCGGAGGGTGTCGCGGGCGCCCAGTCCGATGGGCCTGCCCCCCAGCTCCTGGGTTTTCGGCCACAGGGCGCGCCAGACGGTCACGGCGTGCGCGTTGGGGATGTAGATTTCGAAGCCGTCCTCGCCGGTGTAGCCGGTGCGCGAGAGAAGCATGTCCTTCACCCCGCCGACGGTCCCCACGGCGAACTCGTAGAAGCCGATGGGCTCCAGAGGGATGTCGGTCACCGACCGGATGACTTCCTCGGCCAGCGGCCCCTGGACGGCGATGAGGGTGGTCTCGTCGCTTTTATTCGTGACCTTGAGCCCCTGGGGGGCGTGTCGGGTGACCCACTCCCAGTCCTTGTCCAGGCAGGCCCCGTTCACCACGGTCAGAATTTTTTCCTCGCCGAAGCGATAGACCAAGAGGTCGTCCACGATGCCGCCGTCGGGATAGCACATCGGGGTGTAGATAACCTGGCCGTCCTTCATGGCGGCCACGTCGTTGGTCACCAGGCGGTTGACGAAGGCCAGCGCCCCCGGGCCCTCGAACCAGAACTCGCCCATGTGGGTCAGATCGAAGAGGCCCACCTTGGAGCGGACGGTGCGGTGCTCCTCGTTGATGGAGGTGTACTGCACGGGCAACTCGTGGCCGGCGAACTCGATCATCTGGCCGCCGAGCTCGTGGTGGATGGCGTTCAGCGCGGTTTTGATCATGGGAAGAGTCCTTTGCGGAAAGTGAAATCGGGCGCAAGTTTAGGCCCTGGAGCCGGGGCCTGTCAAGAGCGGGAACGCCGCGTCATTTCTGATTCGAATGCCGGGTCAGTCGCCCCACAGCCAGGCGTCTTGCAGGCAGGACTGACAGCGGGACTTGCCGCAGGTCTCCAGGAGCTGGACCCGATAGACGGCGACGAAGTTCTCCTCCAGAATCCGCTGGGCGAATTCGCAAGTCGGGCGGTGATAGGCATCCTCCTGGTCACTGGCCACATACACCGCGGGCAGGCTTTCATCCTCCGTCTTCGCCGACGGGTCGAAGAGTCCCAGTTGGGCCAGGAAAGCCTCGTACATCAGATGCCGGTAATCATCGTAACGCTTCACGTTCGGCTGATACCGCCAGGCGACGGCCAATCCTTGCCGGAGTAGTTCCGCCCCCACATCCGGACAGGTGTCCGTCCGCACGTAAGCCAGCCAGCGCCAGGGGCTGGCACCGTCGCGTGGGTCGGCATCAGGGGTGAGATAGACGGTCGTGCCGGGCGGGATCAGCTCCTCCAGGGCGTTCGTGGCTTCGTCGGCCAGCAGCCGCCCCCGCTCCGGGGTGTCCAGTCCCACAAAGCGCACCGAGTGGCTGTTTTCTGTTCCATCCTCATTTTTAAAGGTGAAGGTGTCCCCGTCCACGATCCTGGCGACGACCAGCGGGGTGTCAGCGGGAAAGGGGGTTGTCGGAGTGGCGACGGACGGGACGGTCAACACCGCCAGTGCCAGGAGCGCCGGGAGGGCGTAATGCAACGGCCGGGGGAGTGTCCGGGTCTCGAAATGCGT
>JAPLSK010000144.1 GCA_026398675.1 bacterium
GTCCCACACCGGCGGCTCGCGCCAGTCCCGGCTGGTGACCGGCACCCGCTCGGCCAGCCCCAGGGCGGTCCACACGGCCTCGAGGCAGCCGCTGAAGCCCAACTCTCCGCCGCGCAACTGGAGCGGCGACCGGATACCGGCGAGCCGCAGTGAGGCCAGTTCGCGCACCCCGTGACGGTCCGGCGGCTGCCCCGTCGCCAGAATGGCCCAGACCTCGGCCGGCGACGAGGCGGGCGGGAAATTCAGCGTGTAAACCCTCGACCGATCGCGTTGCTCGCTTAAATGCGGCGTCCGGGTAGAATCCAGGGCGGCGGGGTCGAGGCAGTCCACGGCCACCGCCACGACGGGTGGCGTATCGGCGAGCCGGAGCTCCGGCGCGGCGTTTTCGGGGCCGAGATTGACCAGGATGACCACGAGGACCAGGGCGGCGATCGAGCTGCCCAACAGGAGCATGGAGCGCAATCGGCGCCGGGACTTCCAACTTCCGCCCAGGTAGAGCCCAACGACCAGGGCGACGAGCCGGAGCGCCAGGAATCCGATAGCCGCCGCCGCCGCCAGGAACAGAACACTCAGCCAATCCGCCGCCTGCGTGGGGGAGAAGACCCTTCCCAGGAGCCATACCGCCGCCAGAAAGCCGCCGAAAGCCAGTCCGCCGACCGCCGCCAGGACCCGGCGGAACCACGCCGCCGCATCCTCGGGCAGGGGACGTCGTCCGACGAGCTGGGTGATCAGGCCGACGAGGGCCATCAGCGCGGCCGAGATGAGAAGGGCGGGGAAAAAAACGTAGAGGGCCAGGAGCAGGCCTTCGCCGATATTTCCCAGGTAGGCCGAGTTCGTCTCGACGAGGGCCAGGGAAAGCCAGGCGCTCCAGAGACCGCCCACCACCAGCCAGGCGCGTAAGGCGGCCGTCCAGAGCTGGGCGGGTCCGGGCCGCGTGCCGCCGCCCACCACGAAACGCGCCACCGGGTTGTGCAGGTAACCCCGTTCCCTCAGTTGCGCGCGAATCTCGTCCAGCCTGTCATCTGTGTCGTTCACTTGCGGCCGATGGTATCCACGCCCACCGTTCATGTCAAGACACGGCCTTGCGGGACGACGGGCGATGTTTTACCATTAACCTAGATTTTTGAGAAAACGGCGGACCCCGTGGGCGACCTTCACACGACAATCTGGAAAAGACCCAGGCTCAGCCGATATCGGTTGTTCGTTCAGCTGGCGTCCCTGGCGGTGTCCGCCTGTCTGGTGACCCTTTTCGTTCTCTTCGCCCTCTCACTGCAAACGGGGGAATCGGCTGGGATTGAGCGCCCGGCGGGCATCGAGGCGCTGACCCCTCATCTGGGCTACATCGAGCTCGTCTACGCCGTCCGCGCCGGCCAAATCGCCTGGATCCACCCCGCGGCCCTCGGATTTTTCCTCCTGTTCTTCGTCCTGTCCATTCTGGTTAAAAAGGGCTTCTGCAGTCACCTCTGCCCCCTGGGGACGATAAGCGAGGGGCTGTGGTGGCTGGGGAAAAAGATTACCCGGGGTCGCGAGCCGCGCCTGCCGTCTTTCATAGACCTGCCTCTCAGGCTGGCCAAATACCTCCTCCTCGGGTACTTCCTCATCAAGGTGGCCACCCTGACCCTGGAAACCCTCCAGCAGCTGGCCTACTCCCCGGCGGTCAAACTGTCGGACCTGCGCATCTTCCACTTCTTCGCCCTGCTCCCGGAGTGGATGTGGTTCGTCCTCGGCGGCATCGTCGTTTTATCCCTCTTCATCCCCCGCTTCGTCTGCCGGTACGCCTGCCCCTATGGCGCGCTCCTGGGGGTCGCCTCCACCGCTTCTCCCCTGAAAATTTACCGCGACGAGTCCCGCTGCGTCGTCGGCTGTATGGACTGCGCCGGTGTCTGCCCGGCCTGGGTCAACCTGAGGAAACCGGGGGCCATCCTGCACGACGAATGCCACCTCTGCCTGCGCTGCCTGGACGCCTGCCCCACCCCGGGCGCGCTCACGCTGAAGGCCTTCAAGAAACCGGTCCCCGGTTGGATCGTCCCCGCCGCCGTGGTTGGCATCGTCGTCCTGGGGCTCGGCCTGATGTACGTCTGCGGCGGGTTCGAGAACGAAATTTCGCGGGAGGAGTACCTGGCGAGGATCGGACAGATAGACGAACCGCTGTACGCCTTCCACCCCGGCGCCCCTGAAGTTCCCGCCGCGGCCACCCCATACGACGGGGAACTATTCAAACCGCTCAGGACGTATGTTGGGAAGCCCCGCAAGGTGCTCGAGCTGCTCCCGATGCTCGATTTTGAGGTGGGGGTGGCGGCAAGCGGCCTGGCGGGCGGGCTCGAAAACCAACTGAATCGGGAAGAGGAAAGCGCTCGCAAAACCGAGCCGATCGTGGACACGACCCTCCGCAAAGACGAAGGAGCACAGGAGCCGCCGACGGCGGAAGAGCCCGAAGGCGAGGCCGGCGCGGTGACTCCGCCGCCCGAGGTCCCGGAGCCGGAATCGCCGGATCCGGGTTGATAGCTGAAAGTTGACACCGTCCAACCAACGGATTTAAGGGAGCGTGAAGATGAAAACACGCATTTTCTCGGCACTCCTTTTCGTTCTGACCCTGGCGCTCGTATCGGGGTGCAGCGAGGGGACGCAGGACCCCTACTCCAAGTACTACTCCAACGAGAGCGGCTCAACGACAGCGGAAGCGGACCGGAATCGGGCCCTCGGGGAGTACCAGGAGTCGGTCCAGACCGCCCTGGAAGGAGCCACCGGGAACGTCGCCGCCACCGCCCCCTTGGGCGGGTTCGCCGGGGGCGGCCAGGCCGACGTGGCGCGTACCGGCGTAACCGAAGTCGAGAAGGGGAACGTCGGGATGCCCACCGCCGAGGAGAACACACCCGGACCGGCCGGAGACGAGGCCGAGGCCGACGTCACCACCGAGACAGAAACCATCGCTATGGAGCGCAAGCTCATCTACGAGACTTCCATGACCGTGGTGGTGGACGACCTGGATCAGGGCCGCCAGGATGTGGAAGAAATCGTCAAGGCCAACCACAAGGAGGGCACCACCCCGGTCTTCATCACCCAACAGCAGGTGGACCGCGAGGTGGGCCGCGTGGGGCGCATCCACTACACCATCCGCTGCCATGCCGACGTCCGCGAGCGGGTCGTCGCGGCGCTGCGCGAGGTGGGCGAGGTGTGGGCCGAGGATTCCACCGTGGAGGACGTCACCCGGCGCTACTACGATCTGGAGAAGCAGCAGGATCTTCTGGAGGCCGACTACGCCATCGCCAAGGCCGCCTTCGCGGAGGCCGAGGCCCGGGGCGCCCGCGCCGCGGAGCTCGAAATGCTGAAGGCCGAGATGGAGCGCATCTCCGAAGCGCTCGGCGAGACCAAGGGCCAGCTCAAGGGCTTCGACGACCTGATCACCCTGCCCACAATCTACCTCACCCTGGAGGAGAAGGACCCGACCACCAGCTACTCGGGCTGGCGCGTGGTCGAGGAGGGCTTCACCGTCGCCTACAAGGCCATCGTCAACATCCTGAAGTTCGTCATCATCATCGTCGGCGTGGGTCTCGTGGTCGCGCTCCTCTTCCTGCCGACCTTCCTCCTCGTGCGCTGGATCGTCCGGTCGGTGCAGCGGACTCGGGTCAAGGAGTAGCCGATGCACAGGCTGATAACGACGCTCGCCGTTCTGGTCGCTGGGCTCGGCTTCGCCCAGGAACAGGGGCCGGAGGGAACCGAAATTTACCAGACCTTCTCCGGCCGCCTGGTGGTGACGGTGGACGACTTTGAAAAAGCCTCCGCGGAGGCCAAGGCGGCCCTTCCCTCCGATCGCGGGACGCTCTTGAACATCGAGTCGAGCCAAACCAAGGACGAACTGGACGAAATTCACCTGGAGTACGTCGTCCGGGCGGACTACGCCGAAGAGCTCCTGGCCAAGCTCACCGCCCTGGGCGAGGTGATAGTGGAGGAGACGGGGCTCACCGACGTTACGAAACGGGTCGGCGAGCTGCGCGATGAGGTGGACACCCGCACCGCCCGGGTCGCGGAACTGGAGAAAGAGGCCGACCGGCCGGGGCTGACGATGGACGACCGAATCGCCGTCCAGCGCGACCTGTCGAGGGAAAAAAGCGAGCTCGAGCGCGCCTCGGGCACTCTGGCCAAGCTCCTGGATGACACGAAGATGTACCCCCTCGAGGTCACCCTGGTCGAGGGGTACGTGGACCGGATGACCGAGGTCGAACAGGCGCTCTTCACCATCGTGCTGCCCGGCCTGGCCCTCTTGATCGCGGCTTTCTTCCTGGGCCGGCTGCTGGGCAAACGCGGGGGAGGCAAGGATGCGTAAATCCATAAACAAGGGGCTTAAGCCCCTTGTCTCGGGCGCGGTATTCCTGGGGCTGATCCTCCTTCCCGCCCTCGCCCTGGCGACGGCGCCGGGGGAGACGATTGACTGGGCGAACGTCGAGCACGCCCGGTCTCCCGAGCCGGCCGGGGACGAGGTGACGCTCACCCTCCCGCTCCCCGGCGACCAGATCGGCTACGAGACGGTCACCCGCCCGCGGATGATCGAGGTCGAGGTCGGCCTCATCGTCCTGGTTGACGACTTCAGCCAGGCGCTCGCCGAAATTCAAGGCGCCTTCAAAGGCGAGGACGGCTTCATCGCCCAACTCTCCTACATCCGCCCCTACGAGGAACCGTCGGCGGGGCGGGTCATCTTCCAGATCCGCACGGACGTCCGCGACGACTTGGTGAAGAAACTCTCCGCCCTGGGAGAGGTCATCCAGGAGGAGCGCACCAGCACCGACGTCAGCCAGGAGTTCTACGCCCAAAAACGGGAATTGGAGGACCTGCAGGCCCGGATGACGGCACTCCGGCAGGAACTGAAAGAGGAGACCTCGCCGGCGCGCGTCCAGAACCTCGAGCGGGACCTAGCCGACCTGGAGCGCCAGGCGGCCGACCTTTTAATCGCCAACCCCCAGCTCGACGGCAACGTGGGCCTCACCTCGATTTTTCTGACCCTCACCGAGGACGAGGGTATCATCCCCGAGCCGGGCACCGACCTCCTCAACCGCGGCGTGTCCGAAGGCTACATCGCGCTCATGAACGTGGTGCGCGTCCTCATCATCGTCCTCGTAGTCGGCGTGCCCGTGGGGTTGCTGGGTCTGGCGGTATATCTCCCGCTCCGGCGGGCGGTGAAGAGGCGCGCGAAAAAAGCCCCCACCGGCGGAGCTTAAAGGAGTGACACGGCCGTGAAGAGATTCATCCTGCCGACGCTGACCGCGCTCCTCCTCGTCGGGTGCGGGGAGGAGAAAACCGTCGAGGAGAACGGCGCCGGTGAAATCGCGCGTTTCGACCCGGCGGTCGAGCGCGAGATAGAGGCGGCGGCGGACGGCTTCTTCGCCGAGCTCACGATGCTCCACGAGCCGGAGGCCAAGGCCTACATGGATTTCACGAAAATCGGGGACCGCGAGTGGGACGAATACTGGAAGAGGCTGAAGAGCTACGACCTGGAGGTGGGCTCGGTTACTCTGTTGGGGGTCGAGCCGCCGGCGGCGGACGAACCGAGTATCGCCCGCATCGGCGTGGACGCGGAGCTGCTGGTGTCGGGCAAGGAGGTTAGCGTCGAGGCCTACAGCCTCCCGCTCGTCAAAACGCCCGACGGCTGGCGGCTGACTGAGCTGCCCTTCGCCGAGTAAACCTCAACCTAAAGAAGAGACAAGGGGTTTAACCGAGCGAAGCGAGCTATGCCCCTGGCAAAACCCCTTGTCTTCATTTAAGGAAAGCGGACGTCGGTCCGCTTTTTCTTCGCCCCGACGGAGCTACGACGCCCGCCAGCGCTTGAGATTCGGAAAGACGCGCTCCATCGTCGTCCGCGCGTCCTCGGCGGACATGTGCCCCTCTCGGGCGATGAAGTCAACGACGAAATCCCGCATGTCCTCCATCTTGGCCTCGGATTGGGTGAAGGCGCCCCCCTGGTAGCAGTGGTGGCAGTACTCCGCGCTCTTCGAGCCGTCGGCCTCGGTGCCGAAGTGCGCCTCCTCGGTCAGGGGCATGGCGCAGCTCTGGCAGATGGGCTCCTTGAATGCGTCCATCGTCCCTCCTTGAATTCACCGTCTCTTGAGGCCCATCGCCGCCAGGGCCTCGGCGATGACCGCCCCGGCGACGCCCCGCGCCTTCTTCGCGCCCTTGTCGAGCACACCGTGAACGTAATCCGGGTCATTTTTCAGCTTCCCGGCCTTCTCCCGGATCGGCCCCAGGACCTTCTCCATGTTCGCGGCCAGGCGCTTCTTGCACTCCAGGCAGCCGATGCCCGCGGATGTGCAGCCTTGCTGAATCCAAGCTAAATCCTCGGGCGGCGAGAAGTAACGGTGATAGCTCATGAAGACGTTGCAGTCCTCGGGCACGCCGGGGTCGCTCTTGCGCTTGCGGCGCTCGTCGGTCTTGGCCGGCGCCAGCTTTTGCCAAATGCTATCCGGCTCTTCCAGGATGCCGATGGTGTTGCCCAGGCTCTTGGACATCTTGTTTTCGCCGTCCAGGCCCATGATGCGCTTGGCCGGGGTCAAGGAGACGCGGCACTCGGGAAAAACGTCGCCGTAGCGCGCGTTGAATTTACGGGCGATTTCACGCGCCAGCTCGATGTGCTGAACCTGGTCCTCGCCCACCGGGACGATGCCGGCCTTGTAGAGGAGGATGTCCGCCGCCTGGAGCACCGGGTAGGTGAAGAGGCCCACGTTGACATTATCCAAGTTCTGTTGCGACTTCTGCTTGAACTGGGTCATGCGCGAGAGGTCGCCGAAGGGGGTCACCGTCGAAAAAATCCAAGCCAGCTCGGTGTGCTGGGGCACCTCGCTCTGGACGAAGATGGTGCAGCGGTCGGGGTCGAGGCCGGCGGCGATGTTCGCCACCGCCGCGTCGAATACGCAACCCGGCATCGCCGCGGGGTCATAGGCGATGGTCGAGGCGTGGTGGTCCACGATGCAGAAAAAGCACTCGAAATCGTCCAGGAATTTCACCCAGTTACTGATGGCGCCCAAGTAGTTCCCGATGTGCAGCTCACCCGTGGGCTGGATGCCGGAGAAGACCCGCATCCGCCCGGCGTCGTTGGAGAAGGTCAGGTAGCCCTCGTCGTCTGAGTACATGCCCATGGCGCTATCCTAGCGGTATCCGCGGCGGGACGCAAGCCCCGCGCTGCGATTTTTCCAAAAAGCTAAAAAGGGGGTGTTACTGCCGGGAGGTGCGCCAGCAGTACGCAACGGCGAGAAAGGAGAGCGGTAAGTATCGGTAACGCATCTCGGGGTATAGCAGATTGTAAAAGAGTGTATTTCAAAATAGTTCTGCCCAATTAATAATCAAGGTATATATCTGTATAAGTAGCAATACCTAGATTTGTAACCACTATCGGAATCACACGAATTGAGAAGTTGTTATGGGGATCAACTTCGTCACTCTCCTCTATTAAATCCCACATATCTACATCTACAGCAAACCTGTCTACTTCATTTGAATTTATCAACTGTGACACAACGGTTTCATGGTATCTAAAATCACCAAATATATTCAATACATCATATGGGCCTATTCTTCTATTATATTCAGGTATATTCTTAAATTCATATTGAGCCGAAAGCCCGCTAGGACCACCTTCAATTGGAAATACATAATCTAGGACATCAACTACTACAAAACCTATCCTATTTATTAATAATGGCGATGATGTATTGTTAAAAATTCTAAAATCAACTCTTACAATATTTTCAATTATCCCATAGGATATAACGTCGGTAATTAAGAAATCACATTTTGAATCAATGGCACTCAATGAAGGTTCTTCTTTTTCTAACTTATGTTCCTCTGGGTATGGTTTGAATCCAAAGCTTTTATAGAAATCCGTTTCTTCCATATCATTACTATCTAGATAATCAGTCGTGCTAGTGTTATTACTTACGTTTTTCTCAGTAGATTCGATAGTTTCTCCTTCATTATTAGCTGTATTATTTGGAAAGTTTTTCGGAGAGTTTGCAATTGCTATGATTAATGCAGCAAGAATTGTCGCACTACCCGTTATTATTGCTGCTACTATAATTTTACTTTTTTTTCGTTTTTTCATGTTTTATAACTCGACGAACATCTCAAATGTGTATCTTGACTTGTGATATTTTTCGCCTGAGTAAAATTTCATTATATCAGAAGATATTCACATTACTTTTGAACACCAACTTCACCCGTCGGGGGGCGTCGGGGTTGACCAGGCAGCCTTGGGCGGCGGGGATAGTATCTGCGCCCGAAGGGAAATCCCCGCCCTACATACCCGTGACGAGCCATAGGGGCGGGTGCCGAAAAACCCGCCCGCGGGCGACCGTGAACGGTCGCCCCTACGAGTAGTCACATCATCAAACATACACTAAAAACGCTACGGTGTAAAACGAAAAGGCCTCACGCCGCCCCCACCACCGGACAAGGCGGGAAAAATGAAACAAGGGGTTTAAACCCCTTGTCTCTTTGTTACACAACCCCTTGACGAATCAAGTTCCGGTTTAGCGATACAGGGCCTTGATGCAGCCGAAAGAGGTTTCCTCGACTTCGGGGTCGGAGAGTTCCATCACCAGTCTGGGGCGCAGCGTCTCGTCCACCATGTACTCGCTGGCGTAGAAGGTGCCGCCCACGGCCCCGGTCCCGTCGTCGTAGAACTTGAAACCGTGGTTGGCCAGCGTGTCGTCCAGCCAGCCCCGCACGATGTCCGTGACGTCCACGGCCCACCACTCCCCGACCGTGGTCGGGTACGGGGCGGAGTCCAGGGTCTGGGGGTGGATGTCGGGCATGTTGTTCCAGGTGATGAGGTCCTCGTCCCAAAAGGCGTCCGAGGCGCCGAACTCCGCCTCGCCGCCCGAACCGGCCACCGCCTGGGTGTAGAGATAGAGCGTCGCCGAATTCGCGTACCGGTCTCGGTAGAAGCTCAAATCAACGAACTCGATGAAGCTCGTGAAGCCCAGGTTCGGCGAATCCGAAGTGTACACCTTGAAGAAGTACGAGACACCGAAGTTGCTGTTCGGCTGCTGCTCCCAGCAGAAGGCGTCCTTGCCCTTCACGAGGCCCGGCTGGAGGGTCACCTCTTCGGCCAAAGCAAAGGCGGAGAGAATGAATAGAAGAATCAGGGTGTAACGCATCGGGTGTCCTTTGGGCGGGTTATTTTCACCAATCCTACCGCATCAACCCATAAAATACAACTGCGTCTAACGCCGACGGCCGTACTTCTGCCGAATCTCGTGGGGATCCTCCTCGACGCCCAGGACGCTCATGAAGGCTTTCTGGGGGATTTGAACGGTGCCGACCATCTTCATCCGCTTCTTGCCCTTCTTCTGCTTCTCCAGGAGCTTGCGCTTGCGGGTGATGTCCCCGCCGTAGCACTTGGCGGTGACGTCCTTCCGCAGGGGCTTGACGGTCTCCCGGGCGATTATCCGTCCCCCGAGCCTGGCCTGGATGGCCACCTCGAAGAGCTGCCGCGGGATGAGCTTCTACAGCTTCAGGGTCAGGTTCCGCCCGTACTGGTACGCCTTGTCCTTGTGGATGATAATGGACAGGGCGTCCACCGCCTGCCCGTTGACGATTATCTCCAGCTTCTCCAGCTCGTTCACCCGGGGCTCGATGAGATCGTAATCGAAGGAGGCATACCCGCGGGTGACGCTCTTCAGGCGGTCGTAGAAGTCCAGCACCACCTCGGCCAGCGGCAGCTTGAAGGTCAGGAGCACCCGCTCGGGATCCAGGTATTCCGTGTTCGCGTATTCCCCCCGTTTATCCTCGCAGAGCCGCATGATGTTGCCGATGTAAGTCGGCGGGGTGACGATGGTGGCCCGGATGTACGGCTCGGCGATGTCATCGATCCGGGAGAAGTCGGGCAGACCGACGGGGGAGTGGAACTCCCGGGTCGCCCCGTCGGTGGTGGTCACCAGGTAGATGACGTTGGGCGTGGTGGCGACTAGGTCCAGGTCGTATTCCCGCTCCAGGCGCTCCTGGACTATCTCCATGTGCAACATGCCCAAAAATCCGCAGCGGAGGCCGAACCCCAGCGCC